>JADKJR010000012.1 GCA_016720925.1 Betaproteobacteria bacterium
GCGCGTGAGGCTAAGTCCGCGCACGGCATCGTTAACCGCCTTTTCCTTTTTGATGTCAAGCGCGGACGTTGCTTCATCCAGAAACAATACCTTTGGCTCTTTGTACAGCGCCCTGGCCAACAAGATGCGCTGCCGCTGTCCGCCGGAAAGCGCTGAACCCATATCGCCAATCAGCGTGTTGTACTGCATCGGCATCGCCAGTATCTCCTCGTGAATAGCAGCGAGTTTTCCGGCATGTTCGATTTTATCGTGACTGGGCGTGGGGTCGAAGAAGCTGATGTTGTCGGCAATCGACCCGGCGGAACAACTGGTCGTCCTGCATCACGGTGCCAACGATATTGCGATATTGTCGAATACCCAGCTTGTGAATATCGACGCCGCCAAGAATGACCTTACCATCGGTGGGCTTGAGCAAGCCCAGCATGATCTTGAGCAACGTCGTTTTTCCACAGCCGGAGGCACCAACTATCGCGACCGATTCGCCTGGTTCGATTTTGATCGAGCATCCGTTCAACACAAATGGCTCGGTGTCCGAATAGCGGAAACTCAGATCGCGGATTTCAGCGATGTATCCGCCAGCGCAGGCATCGTGCTTTGCGCGGTATCTGGTTCGGACTCGGTGAGTACGATATCCGCTAGTCTCTCGCCCTGCACCGTCAGCATCTTCATTTCGATGAACTTGTCGATCAAACCGGATATGCGGGCGGCGAACTGCTCCTTGTAGGCTACGAATGCGAACAGCATTCCGACCGAGAATGCATTGTCCAACACCAAACTCGCACCCAGCCACACCACCGCAATCTTCTCGGCGCCGAAGACGAACGCATTACCTGAGCGAAAGGCAAGCCCCAGTTTTTGTGTCGACACGTCGCCGTTCATGGTGTCTACAACCAAATTGAGCCAGCGGCTCTTGCGCTCTTCCTGGCGCCCGAAGAGTTTGATCGACTGCACGCCACGAATGGTTTCCAGGAAATGACTTTGCTGCTTCGAGCTATGGATCAACTGTTCCTCGTGCGCGCGTTTGAACGGTTCATAGAACACCCAGCGCAACACGCCGTACAGCGACACGGCGACGATTGTGATCAGCGTCAACATCGGGCCAGATCAGCATCATCGCCAAGGTTGCCATTGCCATGAGGCCATCGATGATGGCCTCACAAAAGCTGGTCGTAAGCGTGCGCTGAATGGAAGAGACGGAATTGAAACGGGAGACGACATCGCCGATGTGGCGTTTCTCAAAATAGCCGATGGGTAGCTTCAACAGGTGACTGAAAACATTCGCGAGCCATTGAAGGTTGAGCGACGTACTCATGTAAAGCACCACCCACGAGCGCAACGCGGTTACCGCAGTTTGAACCGCAACCAATAACAAAAAACCTATGCCCAGTGTCGTCAGCAAATCGCGATCCGACGACACCACCGCGCCGTCCACCACCCATTGCATGTAGAACGGAGTGACCAGCGCGAACACCTGCAAGACCAACGCCAGCAGCAAAATTTGCCAGAGCGAGCGCTTTACGCCGGTCACCTTGCCCATCAATTCGCGCAACTTGACCTGCTGTTTCTCTGTTTTCCTCTCGAAGGACGCGGTTGGCGTAAGTTCAATGCGATACCGGTGAAATGCTTTGAAAGCTCGGAAAGTTCCAGTTTGCGAATGCCGTAGGCAGGATCGTGAATGAACGCGTGCTTTGTTGTAGCGTGCTTCAATACGACAAAATGATTCATGTCCCAGGAGGATGCATGGCATTTGCAGCTTGGGAAGTTCATCCAGTTCCAGCCGCAATGGACGAGCAGCCAGATTAGAGCTGACCCGCCGCCTGCATCACATATGCCAGCGTCGCCCCCTTCATCGAAATCCCAAAGCGCCGGCGTAATGTTGCGAGGTCAGTAACAAGGCCATGAAAGCTCGCAACCATGCCGAGACTGGCCAGACCGCACTCCGCGGCCTCGGTTTGCAGCAGCATCGGCAGCTTATTGGCGGCGCGGAAAAACGGGCACGTGTGCAATGTTTGTCATCTGTTTCACCAATTTCAGGTTGAGTGATCCCGTGGCGATCAAGATCGCGATCGAGGCGGGGGTGTTTATTTGTGAGGCTGCGTCGCGTGACGACTAGCGAGAATCCGGTTTCGGAGCTGACATCAGGTATGTGCCTTCTTGCTGAGGCTGAATATGGGCTCAAAAACCCATTCGATCAGTCTCCTGCGGTCTAGCAATATATCTGCTTCAACCTGCATGCCGGCCACCAGGTTTTGCGGTTTGCCATAGGCGTCCACGCTCTGGGAGTCAAGCGCGACGACAATTCGATACATGGGTTCTCGCACAAATTCGGTTGAACCGGGCGGAATCTCTCCAGGTGACAGGGCCGTTTTGGACACGGAAACCACCTTTCCCGAATATTGGCCAAATTTTTGGTATGGAAAGGCCTGGTATCGCAGCAGCACTTCACGGCCCGGGTCGACAAAACCAATCGCACGTGAGGGTGCGTACAGCGTCGCATGCAAATTGCTGCCGGCGGGCACCAGCGAGGCAAGCGCTGCATTGCCCGCTACGGTGTGGCCGACATCGGCTTGAATGGCGGTAATGGTGCCATCTTCCGGTGCTCGTACGATGTACCGCGGCGCATCATCGATCGCCGGACTCCTGCCGCAGACTGGCGAGCGCACGATCCAGTCCGGCGCGATCACGCATCGCTCTTACCGGCAACTCGCGCGCTTCCTGTGCTAACGCCGCCAGCTCGCGTTGCGCGGCGAACTGGCTACGGGCGATCGCTTGGGTGCGAGCCACTTCATTTAGCCAGTCAGCCTGCTTTTGTTCCAACTGCGTGGGGGATACAAAACCTTTGTCCGACAATTCCTGCACGCGCTTGTTGGCAAGTTCGGCCAGGTGGACGCGTTCAGCCTGCGTGCGGGATTCCACTTCAAGCTGCGCGAGTTGATGCCGGCTTTCCGCAGCCCGGCGCGTGACAGCCTGGAGCTGTTCGCGTAGAAGGCGATCCTGCGCAGCCAATTCGCTCGTCAACGCCGCACGGCGCGAAACAAGCTCGGTCGAGGCGATCGCGTTCGCATCACTGCCGGATGCCGCGATACGCTCTGGTGCCAGCGCGAACAGAATGTCGCCCGACTTTACTTGCTGCCCCTCCTTGATTCGCATATCACGTACCAACGCACTTTCCCTTGCATACAGCTTCACCACGCCCGTTTCAGGGGTCAATTGCCCGGTTACCCTTGCCTTCTTGGTGTACTCACCCCATCCAAAAAAAACAACGACTGCGATTGCAACCATCAAGGCGAGAAGCGACAGCGCCGCGAACGAGATGGGGCGAATGAGAACGATGGTTCCCAGCCAGGTGGTTTGCTTGTGGGCGAGGGCTTCGGGGCGGAAGAGGGACATTTGTGTCAGCCTTATTGGATAAGTATTTGGGCTTTGCTGTCGCGAATGATCGCTGTACGTAGAAGCTCAACCTCTGTCCAGTCCTCCTTGGCACACATGGCAGCCGGCCTCTCCCGCTTGAGCACGCGCCTTACGACAACGCTATTGCCTTTCTGTTCGTATGAAGAAGAAAAACGCTGCGTCTTGCTCTGAAAATTCGCGCCCTTAGGCAAGGCCAATATCTTGAATTCGCCGGGGACGACTATTTCGTAGTTCTCTTCATAGGCGTCGCTTGCGCATCGAAAATCGGTCTGCCGATTGGCGACTCGCGCCCCTGCGCAACCCCACTAATTGCAAAAGGGTTGAATCCAAGCGGGACTGTAATCGCACCAGGACTTTGAAAGTACACTGCGTCTTCCAGCTCGTAGGCTGCCTGAATCTCAAATGCCTTCGACAGGTCTGCGGGGCTCGTGAATGAAAGGCTACCGGCACCGCGTTGCTGGGACTGTGACAAGGTCTCGGCTACCACTCGCGGCAAGATGTTTGGCGCCATGTTAGAAAATTGCGAGCGGAGCACGTTGTCGAACTTCCCGTTTGTGACAATTTTGGTGGTGGCCTTGGACATCCCGTCGCTCTTGAGGTCGAACTTCGTGACCACGAAGATATTGTCGTGAGTGGCCGACGGCGCGGGAAGCTTCAGCAGCGCACCCGACTTGGTGGAAAGCGCCTGCTTTCCTTGCAAGATGCTCGGTATCGCGCCAAATCGCGCGTAGCTGGACGTACCGTCGAGGAACAGTTCGTATTTCGGTACGTGAAGGATCACGTGGTCAAACGCGCCAAGCGCGGCCACTCCCGGCGGTTTGAAAGTCGCGTGGGTAAGATTGACAAGCAGAGGACTGGAATCAACGCCTCTGGCTGCAAGCAGGCCTGCATCAGGGTCGTGTAATCTTTGCAATCGCCGTATTTTGTATCGATGATTGTTTCTGCCGCGCGCGGCACCAGCGGGCCGGTGCCAAGATGCAACGCGACGTAGCGCACGTTGCGAATGGCCCATTCGTAGATCTTGCGTACTTCGTCCCTTTGGTCGGTCGCACCCTTGGTCAATTCCTCAGCCAACTTGCGAATTGACGGTGTCGCCGTCGCCTTGGCGGCGGCACGACTTTCGTAGGCACTACCCAATGCCCCCCAGTTGGCAAAGGTACTCACGGCGAGGCTAGGCGCGTTGTCCCTATCCGCCACCTCAAGTGCTTCGACAGTGCGGGGTGCGAGATTCCGGTGAACCCACGTCAGCGTGCGTTTTCCGTCGGTATGACTATCAGTGGCGGGGCCTAGTCCCTGTTGCCAGGTACGTAGCGGAAGGTCAACCGGCGTAATTACCGTAACCTTGGCATCGTCGATCTTGTCGGTCGTGGAGAAAGGCTGATAGAGACTGAAATTATCGGGGAAATGCGCTCAAGCCGCGTCAGCCGATACTTGAACGTGACAGCCGTGTTCACCGCCACATCGGGAAACACCACAAAACGCAATTTTTGGCTGTTGAACATCGGCGCATTCGACGCGACCGGCGAGGCTTGCGTGAAGATGGCGTCATTCTTGACATCGACTCGTTCGCCGTTTGCCTTGACGGTAAATGCCTCCAGAATCTCGAGCGTTTCCTGTCCCTCGTTCACCGGAATCGGAATCTGCGCGTTTTGTCGCGCAGCTTGCTCGGTGTTAAAACGGATCGTACGCTCCGCCGTGTGGACATAGCTGCCGTCTCTGTTCACCTCAAAGGTATCGTACTGGCGCTCGTAAGTGTAGGCGGTTTTCCCAGGTTGAGCAGGTTGCGCGTTCGCGGAAAAATGCGTTAGACAACAGACGAGCGATAGCAGTAGTGAAGTCGATTTCATGATGGTTCGGAGTTCCTGTATTTCGTATTGTGGTCAAACCAATGTTCTGCGGTTGTGAGTAGTTGGTCGTTTTCAAAAATGCGGCGTCGAGAACTTACTGCCACTTTTGCTCCTTCTTTGAGTTCTTGAGAGTTCGATTAGCCGCTCATCATATCTATCGTCGTGACACAATATGCCGACTAACAGAGCTCCAATACCAGCAGCCATTCCGCTGGCGAGGATAGTGCCATTCAAAAACAATGCCAACACTAGCGAAACTGCGCCGATGCACCAACATTTTTTCCTTCATTGGGCCCCATTTTTCCTTTCCAGTAAATTTTCTCGGGCTATGCGCCGTCGCGAAAATGCTTTCGCGGCGGCGCAGTTCAACATAGCTAGCCTACGCCATTACAATCACCATGACCCGCCTTGCAAGAGGTTGTTGCGTTTGCGGCGCACTGATCCGCAATGGATTGCCCCAAGTAGCGCCGCGTTTACGGAAACCACCAGCCATCGCACCGGCCGGACCCCCAACCACAAAGCCCACAACCGCCGGCCAATCCACCGATTCGACTGCCCAATACTTCGCAACCGCCTCCCCCTGAGATAGTTTCCACTTCGCTAGATGCAATCAACCTTCGTCGCTGCTTTCTCTTTTGTCATGATATTTCCTTTTCAATTGTTTGTGCTGCGGATTTTGTAGAGCGAATTGCGGGCGAAAAGCTAGATGCGCCCCGCTTGCCGCCGTTGCAAATACTGTTCTCGCCGAACTAGCAAGGTAGTCCTCGTATGGCGCAGGCGGAAGCGGATCCGGAAATGGGAACGGATTCAGATACGGCCAACCCGGCTGTGGAATGCAGCCGCCCTCCGGCGTGGGCATAACGCCGCCTGAAATTTCGTTTACTTGATTGTTGTCGAGTTGCTTTGGCATGGTGATCTCCTGTGTTGGAAAAGATACGTGGTATGTGGTGTGCGCTGCAGTGTCAGACTGGAAAGAGCGGGCCATCCGGATTTGGGCCGTCCGGGTTGTATGGTGGGGTGCCGCCGGGATTGCCGGGCCAGAGGCCGTTTTCGAAGATTTCGCCGAGTGTCCCCGGAAGCGCGCCGCCGGAAATTTCATTTACCTGCTCAACTTTTACATCTTTCATCGCTGTAACTCCTTCAGGGTGGGTGTTTGCATCGGTTGCTTCATTACCGCCGGGTCGATGCATGCCTGGCGGGTTGTCCAAAAAACGGGTTGGCGGATTCTTGGAGCGTTTCAGTGGAACATGGGATTCGGCCAGTCCCATACAGGCAAGTTTGTCGGCTCGGGTGCAGGCGCCGCTGGTGGCGAATCCCACCAATCGCCTTCAAACCAATTTGGCTCCCGTTGCGGAATGGGACCTGGTATGCGACTCGTAGTGGGAAAATCGAGATAGGAACTCATGGCTGTCTTCATGTGTATTTGATCCGCCGGGAACCGCGCTACCAGGCGAGGCTCGCTGCGGATACTGCGCGATAGTTGCAGCATCTCCGCCAAATAGCCTTGCTCCTGTTCCGCTTGGCTGATATCTGCAAGCATGACGTCGTAGTCGAGAATCTCTGGGCGACCGCCGGAAATGTTGAGTACGTCGCGTTGATCAAGCTCTCTCATGTTCGTCTCCATTCGGTGGAAGATGCGGTTCGTCGATGGAGTGCATCGTAGGGCCGAGCGAATCGCGCGGCCAGTGAGAATCGGATAAACAAAAGTCCAATTTTCCTGTTGAAACGGTATATGAAAGTCGGATAAATTTGAGGGTTTGCTCGTGACTCCGTGTCGGCGACGCGCGAATGAGCATTGCCGGGATAGAGTGGTCGATGCGGTGCCTGGCTACTCGCGGGAGCGGCGTGATTGCAGTGTGCTGATCCGCACTGACGAGGGGGTGATTGGCCTCACGCGGCGGCGATTCACCGGCAAGTCCCAAATTTCGTTATGCGCGCGTGCCGGCGGAGATCCGAATCAATGTGACTTTGCGACGCAGATCAGAACTTCGATTCCTGCCGCGACCAGCGGAAGTCGCATGGGATGCGCGAGCGGCAGTAACCGTGATTCGATAAAACGCTAGCATCGGCGCGGCTCGCGGGCCAAAAATGACTGGAAAAGCGCGCCAGTGCTAGTTTCTACAGGTTATGAAGGCCGGCAAATTGTCAAGGCGACAATTGGACCTTTCTTGCTCCCGATTTTGACGATGGGTGCAAGAGTTCAAAAGTTATGATGCCGCCATTGTCAATTTGAAGGATGAGTGATTGCAGAACTTACTACCGTGTTCGACCGAGTTGCCTCCATCTATCGATCGACGCATTCAATTCCGCCTCCTTGGGCTGGGACTAAGCCGTTGGGCGATTCCAATCCAGGATTGGCAGCAGCGCTTTCGCGGCTTGGAAAAATGGCTTACCTTGGGCCACAGGTCGCCGATGTTGACGATTCTCGGCCTGCTCGGTCGCTATCAACGAGCGAGGGTGTGCCCCCGTGACGAGTTAGTCGCGACCGATCTTGCGCATCTGGATTTCAATTATTGGCATGCTCGTTGGCCACGTTGGGTGACACTGGGGCAGCCGATGCGCTGGCAGCCACTGGAATCCACGTTTTCCGACTTTGAACGGCGATTTTCAGGCGGAAGCGTGCCGCAGGTTTGGGCTTCAGATTCGCCAGTTGTCGACCCGTCTCAAGCTTCATTGCACATGCTCGGGTTGTTACCAAGTGCTGGGTCCGATGAAATCGAAAACCCTGGCTCGCGCAATACGTAAGTTGCTAGACTATGCGCAGTGAATCAATTCTAACTTTGGATTACCTTGCGATGAGTACACCCTCGATTGCGTACGTTTACGTTGGTACGGACGGAAAGGTTGCCGCCCATGCGGTCGACGTTCGCAGTTTTTGTGAATCGGTACTTGGGCAAGCACAAAAGTTTCGCACTGGCTTGGGCGCAGTTCGACAAGCGCTGCCTGTTCGCGCGCTATGCGACTTCGCCGCATGAGCTTTTGGAGGTTGTTATCCAGCAGACTAGCCAAATTCCGGATCTCTACCGCGACGCAGTGAGGCGAGAGGCCCAACGAATCGCAGACTGGGGTGAATTTGATGCGCGCCGCTAAATTCGCGGGTGGGAAAACTAAGTGGGCAATAGCAGAATTCGATCGACCTCGGAAGTAAAGGCGCTGAACCAGGTTTCTGGCGTTTCCAGTCCCACGGACACTCGATCTCTATAGTCGCAGAGCCGTGCAAGTGACGTGTATCCGGCGAGGTAAGCAGAAGACTTCAAGTTGTGCGTAAGTGCAATGACGCCACTTTCATCAGACGCATTCATCCGCTCATAGATCGCCAGAACGTCATTTGGCAAATGGATCAGGATCGCCGCCTGAATATCTTTTACGACGTCTCCAAGACCTTGGGGCATGTCCATGTCGCCGAAGCGCTCAGCGATTGGTGTGGCTCCCGCCGGGGCCTGGCTTTGCAAGAAAGAAGTGAATAGAACTCCTTCGCCTGCAGTGGTTTTGAAGCAATCCTCCGACTTTGTCTTCAACACCCGCGATCATCGCCGGTGTAATGGTGTCCGCTGACATGAGTATCACCCACGGTGGATCAAAGGCAGAGTCCAAGAATTCCGTTTCGAGTGCGGTGAGAATTTCGGCTGCAGTGCGGTTTGGCAGGTAGTAGTCAAGCAAGACGGTATCGAAATTGCTGTCCGGAGATTTCAACAGCATTAGCGCGTGGTCGCCATCAGACGAGTACGCAATCAGCACCCGCATTGGTCGCCAATAGTTCGCATAGCCGTAGGTGTTCGCGATTGTCGTCCACGATTAGGACACGTTTGCCCCTTAGCACGTCCGTGCGCCGCGCCTCGAGGTCCGGCATTCGGCGCGAATCGTTGGCGAAAAGAACTTGTTGGGCAAGAACAAACGGTAGTTGTTCTTCTAGCCGTTGTATCGATAGCGTACCGTTGAAACCCTTCCTCGCCCAGTCCTCAGCAGCATTGGCTTGCGGATTCCGCAGAAGTGCGAGACAAATGGCTTGGCGCCCATCTGGTGCGCCTAATACGCCGCCTGCCACCAGCGCCTTTCCGCAGTCTGAGTCGACGTCTACCAGCAGCACTCTTGGACAATCCGATCCGAATGCTGCCAAGAAATATTCGTCGACCGACCGGGAAGCAACCCGCTGTTCGCGACCGCAATATGTGCCACTCTTGAACAACGCCTTGAGGAATCACCAAGATGTTCGTCGTTCGATACCAGCACGATACTCATTTCTTCTGCGAAGGCAGGCGGAAATGCCTGCGCCATTTCGGCTGGAATGGTGATCCCGAAATAGGCTCCCGCTGCATCGGCACGGTTATGTGCGATCAACGTACCGCCGACACTGCTCAGCCATTGAGCCAAGCTGGCGAGCCCAATCCGCTCGCCGGTGGCTGCGGTAATACTATCGCCCGGAATGACTCCACGCGCGATCGAGTTTTGCTCCTCTCGCGTCAGCCCGAATCCATTGTCCATTACCCCAAATGAAACGAGACATTTGTCACCGTCATTACAAACAGGCTTATTCACGCTTGCGGTGATCAATATGGTGCCGGCAGGCGAGTATTTGATGGCGTTGTCAATCAAGTTGAGAAGTGCCCGCACTACTCTATTTCTGTCCAACAAAACGCGCCCGTCGAAGCCGTCTATGAATATATGGGTACGAAGGCCTTTGCTTCGCGTTGCGGCGCTCAAACTGGTGGCGGCAGAATGAAGGATTGTTCCAAGATCGCACGCCGTGCGCGGGTTTGAGTGGGGATCCTCGATTAGCGCCGAGCTGAGAATATGCTGTAGCTCAATGGAGGAGCAGGACAGGGAATTCACCCATTCCAGCGCGTGCAGCGGTAGGCTTTCGCGTTTGAGCTGATCCACCGCAATTCGGATGGCGGCAACCAAGTTCTTGGCATCGTGAACGGCGGCTCTGGAAAAACCGAATTCGCCGTTGTTTCTCGCTTCAGTCATATTTGGAGAGGCGCTTGAATTCCAGAACCGCCTCGGTTCGATTGGTGACGCGAAGGGCCTTGAACAATCGCTGCGTGTAGACCTTTACTGTATTCGGCGAAAGGCCCATGTCCTTTGCGATGGTTTTGTTCGCCTTCCCTTTCGCAAGCAGTTCCAACACAGTTCGTTTCCTGGCCGGAGATCGATGCAATCGATTCATTTGCAGCCTTCTTTGTTGCGACGAGGGGCGCATGACTGACGCCGTGTTTCACGACCAATGTCAGGAGTGTCGCGAGCGCCTCGGCAGAAACGGTCTTAGTCAGGTAGGCGCACGCACCATGTCGCGCCGCGGATTCAATCAGGTCTGCATCGGTTGAACCGGATAGCACCGCACAGCGTACGCCTAGTCGGCTGCAGGAAGACAAAATCTCGAAGTCTGGTTCATTGCCACCAAGATGGAGGTCCGACAAGACAAAATCGAAGGGGTTCTGTTTGAGTAGTTGTAATCCTTCCGCGCAGGACTTCGCGGTAAATACTTCACACATTTCGAATCGACGATCTGTAACACCTTCTTGATGGAAAGGAGGATCAGCTCGTGATCATCAACAATCAGTACGCGCATTGCGGTTAGGCTCAGAACATGGCTAGGAAAAGCAAATGATATGACATTACCGACGCGTCAGCCTGAATGACGATGGTGCATAGAATATCGTGCACGGGTGGGCGCGGTAATGCAGGACGATCAGCTTTTTGTCGGAACCATCGAGGACAATATCAGTTTCTTTGACGCCGACCACGATCCCGAGAGGGTCCGTGCATGTGCGCGTCTTGCGCAAATTGATACTGAAGTTTCGGCAACTCCGATGGGCTACAACACCATCGTGGGATCTTTGGGGATGAGTCTGTCGGGCGGTCAAAAGCAGCGCGTCATGTTAGCCCGCGCGTTATACCGGCGTCCGTTAATACTATTTCTGGATGAAACCCTGGACCAGGTCGATGCGTCGCAAGAGACGGCAATCAACCAACAAATATCCAGCAGGATCCTGAGTACTGTGTTCGTCAGTCATCGGGCTGAATCGGTTAGTGGGGCGAGGGTGATTAATCTTGTGGTGACTTCGGCGACTTAGAACAAGACACCGGCTTGGCCGCCACCGACAAGTGCCAGAGACAGATCGTCGAGTTTGATCATTTCAGGCTGGATCGCGATTTCCGAGTTTTCGGTAACGAGGGTGTCAACAACATTCAGTTCTTTGCTCATGATGTGCTCCAATAGGTAAAGGATTGTGCGGAGAAAGGGTTGGTATCTGTTAGAACAAGACACCGCCTGGGCCGCCACCGACAAGTGCCAGAGACAGATCGTCGAGCTTGATCATTTCAGGCTGGATCGCGATTTCGAGTTTTCGGTAACGAGGGTGTCAACAACATTCAGTTCTTTGCTCATGATGTGCTCCAATAGGTAAAGGATTGTGCGGAGAAAAGGGTTGGTATGCTGTTAGAACAAGACACCGGCTTGGCCACCACCGACAAGACACAGGGCCAGATCGTCAAGCTTGATCATTTCAGGCTGGATTGCGACTTCGGGGGTTTCGGTAACGAAGGTGTCGACAACATTCAGTTCTTTGCTCATGATGTGCTCCAATAGGTAAAGGATTGTGCGGAGAAAGGGTTGGTATGCTGTTAGAACAAGACACCGGCTTGGCCACCACCGACAAGTGCCAGAGACAGATCGTCGAGTTTGATCATTTCAGGCTGGATCGCGATTTCCGAGTTTTCGGTAACGACGGTGTCAACAACATTCAGTTCTTTGCTCATGATGTGCTCCAATAGGTAAAGGATTGTGCGGAGAAAGGGTTGGTATGCTGTTAGAACAAGACACCGGCTTGGCCACCACCGACAAGTGCCAGAGACAGATCGTCGAGTTTGATCATTTCAGGCTGGATCGCGATTTCCGAGTTTTCGGTAACGAGGGTGTCAACAACATTCAGTTCTTTGCTCATGATGTGCTCCAATAGGTAAAGGATTGTGCGGAGAAAGGGTTGGTATGCTGTTAGAACAAGACACCGGCTTGGCCGCCACCGACAAGTGCCAGAGACAGATCGTCGAGTTTGATCATTTCAGGCTGGATCGCGATTTCCGAGTTTTCGGTAACGAGGGTATCGACAATGTTCAGTTCTTTGCTCATGATGTACTCCTTCAGGTTTAGTTGCATAGAATGGATCGAATTGTGAACTAGTTCACAGTTTTGTCGAGCATACTGTGGCTGTATTATGCTTTGCAAGGGGTTTTTTGCTAATGGATTCGGCGAATTCAATCTTGGAATCGGAAGACAAAGCGCTTTTTAATCAAGCAAATAGCGTCATCACGCTCGCTCTTCGTGAGGGGGTTTGTCCTGATCTGCGGCTGATGGAAGCGCTTGCCCTTCAACTCGCGAACATCCGGATAGATGTACCCGCGCAGTTGAAGCTCATGCTTGACGCTGTGAGGTTCCTTTATGTATCGGGACAAGCATTTCGTGCGATTCCGATTGCCCAAAAAGCACGAGCGCTTGGCTTGGAAACTTCGCAGCCCAAAGCAACGCTCGATGCCCTCATTGCATTGGGAATTTGTTCTGCCGACTCTGGGGGGCTACCAGATGCTATGGAAGCGTATGCGGACGCATTATCCTTGGCGCAGGGGCTTTCAGATACGATTGGCCAGGGTAAGGTATGGCTCAATTTGGGGGCTGCTTTAATTTATAGTGGACTGTATCGCGAGGCATTAGCCTGTTTCGAAAAGGCTGATGCGTTCGCTTCTGTTGAGGGCGGTTTGGCCGCCTCGCCCGATAATCTTCGCCAACATTGCACTTTGCCATTTGAATCTCGATGAAATTCGCCACGGCCTTACTGCAATTGAGAGGGCCGTCGAGTTGTCACGGGAACCAAAGGACGCGCCCGCCATGCTCAATCGCGCACTTGCGGAAAACCACTACACCCGCCTTTTGTTGGAGGTGAACAACTACGAGGGAGCGAAGGAGCATGCCAAACTCGCCCGGCAGTTTGCGGCTGAATCCAAATCGCCACGCGCGGATATTTCCGCAGCGATTGCAGAAGGCCTTACTGAGGTGTTTGCCGGCCAAACGGATGTTGGCATTACGCGGCTGACAAATACCCTCGACCGTGCAAGAACGCTGAAAAATCACCACACGGGAAGTTTTGGTTGCATTGGTCAAGGCATTCGAGTTTGTCGGCAAACCTGATCAGGCTTTGTTTTACCTGCGACAGCTACTGGAGTTTCAAAGCGCCACGCAGAAACAAAACGTACTTCAGCACGTAAAGCTCCATCTTGAACAGCTTCATCCCGCACTTGAAGATGAAGCAAATGCAATCCGCCGTCTGACCACGCGCGAGGAAGTTCTCGAAGGCAGAATCGCCAAGCAGGCGCTGTTCAAGGCGCAGGTCGAATCGATGGAGCGCATGGCCGTGGTCGCGGAATTGCGCGACGACTCCACCGGCGCGCATTCATATCGCGTGGGCAGGCTTGCTTCCCTGCTTGCGAAAGAGTCGGGCTGCGATGAAGAAACCATTTTCATGATCGATATCGCGGCACGCCTTCATGACATCGGCAAGGTTGGCATTCCGGATGGCATCCTGCTGAAACCGGCAAAGCTCAACGCCGCCGAGCGTGAAGTGATGAAGACTCACACCACGATCGGGGCGGAAGTGCTTGCCAACAGCAATATCGCGCATATGCAAACCGCCGAGGAAATTGCCCGGCATCATCACGAATGGTGGGACGGAACCGGATATCCACATGGCTTGTCCGGGACAAACATACCACTGGCAGCACGCATTACAGCGCTGGCTGATGTATTTGATGCGCTTGCACATAAGCGACCGTACAAGGAAGCCTGGACGCTGGATAGTACACTGACTGAAATTCTGGCACTACGTGGGCGCCAGTTTGATCCGACATTGACAGACATATTTCTTGGTCTGGTCGCGAATCTTCGCCGCGAGCATCTTGATCTTGACGCGTTTCTCGGTGAAGCGGCGCTCGCGTCCCCATTTCTTCAGGCGCGCGACAAGATTAAGAAAACCCTGCAGCACATTGACAACCCTTTCGAAGAAGGGGCTGAAAGCCGCCTCGACCTGCAACGCTAGGTTCAGGTCGCGCACGCTTTCATTGTTTACCCGGTGCGCCGATACGGTCTATAATTGCAGACTTTGTCAGCCTCATGGATATCCACGTGCGCAACCGCTTTGTCATCGGCAACTGGAAACTCAACGGTAGCCTCACGTTCAACGTCGGCTTGTTGAATTCCCTTGCTGCCGCCGTCAAACCAACTGCGGGAAAATTCTGTGGTGTATGCGTGCCGACGCCTTATCTGGCTCAGGTTGAAGTGCTGTTGGGCGGTTCAGCGGTGGGGTGGGGATCACAGGATGTCAGCCGGTTTGACGCGGGGGCATACACTGGGGATGTTTCCGCAAGCATGGTGGCGGAATTTGGGAGCCGCTACGCGATTGTCGGACATTCGGAGCGGCGTGCAATTTTTGGCGATACGGACGCCATGGTGGCCGAGAAATTTGGCCGGGCCAAAAAAGCCGGACTGACGCCCATTTTGTGTGTGGGGGAGAGTTTGGCAGAGCGTGAGGCCAATCAGACTGACCGCGTGGTGTCGCAGCAGTTGAAGAGTGTCGTTGACGTACACGGGATTGAGTCCCTCAACGGGGCAATTCTTGCCTACGAACCGGTGTGGGCAATAGGTACGGGCAAGACCGCGTCGCCGGCGCAAGCGGAAGAGGTGCATGCATTTCTTCGTAGTTTGGTGAAGGGATGGGATGCAGGCGTTGCGGATGCGTTGCCTATTCTGTATGGCGGTAGTGTCAAGAAGTCCAACGCGGCTGAGCTTTTTGCAATGCCGGATGTTGATGGTGGACTTATTGGCGGTGCGGCGTTGATCGCCGATGATTTTTTGGGCATTTGGAATGCGCTGTAGGGCATTCAATATAGGTTAAGGAAGCGTTCATGTTGGCAAATATTGTTTTAATTGTGCATGTAATTGTCGCGGTGACCATCATCGTGCTGGTATTGCTGCAGCATGGCAAAGGCGCCGATATGGGGGCGGCCTTTGGCAGCGGCTCGGCGGGAAGTCTTTTCGGCGCATCCGGGGCGGCAAATTTTCTTTCGCGTTCAACAGGTGTTTGCGCCGCGGTGTTTTTCGCAACCTGCCTGACGCTGACGTATTTTCATGCACCCAAGTCAGCAACCGGCGTGATGAGCGGTGGTGTGATGCAGGATGCGCCAGTGAGCACGGATGGTGGCGCCAGCAGCATCCCGGCCCCATCGACCGCGCCGGCGCCAGCAGTTCCCGTTCCGGCAAACGCGCCTGTTTCGGGCGATTCTAAGTCTCAGCAGATCCCGAAGTAAATCCGCAGTAAAATTCGTTGTTTGTTTCGTAGGCCCGAGGTCGTTTTGTTTTCGGGCCCTCCCTTACTTGGTCACTCTCACCAAGTCATAGGGGGAGGAAAGTGCAATATCGCATCATTGGTGCGGAAATTCGCAAAGCCGTCGTGGTGGAATTGGTAGACACGCTGTCTTGAGGGGGCAGTGCGGAAACGCGTAAGAGTTCGAGTCTCTTCGACGGCACCAGTTGTGTGAAAAAAGCAAGATTCAGTATTCTTGGTTTGTTCTAGATCAAGACAGTGCAGACAAATACGGGATGAAATGTGGCTATTCGTGTTGTTCTCAACACGGCACTCTAAAATATGCTCGAAAACTACTTTCCTATTCTCATATTCATCGCCGTAGGCATTTCGGTCGGCGTGGGGCCGTTGGTCATGAGCAAGGTTCTGACGATCCTGCTCGGCGACGATAACCCTGACCCTCAAAAACTGTCCCCTTACGAGTGCGGATTTGAAGCATTCGAAGATGCGCGCATGAAATTTGATGTCCGCTATTACCTCGTTGCCATATTGTTCATATTGTTTGATCTGGAAATCGCGTTTTTTTTCCCGTGGGCAATCGTCTTGCAGGAAATCGGCTGGTTTGGTTTCTTGGCAATGATGGTGTTTCTGGGGATTCTCGTTGCCGGATTCATCTACGAGTGGAAAAAAGGAGCGCTGGATTGGGAATAAGCAGCCTGATGTCGGCTGGCGCGATTTTGTGTCGGGTGCCGTGTAGCGATCCGGACCAGATTGATATCGAAGCTGCTTTGGCTACGCCGGCAGTCGACGTCATTGTTTCCGGTGGATTGAGTGGTATCAATGGAGTCACCTATGCCTGAAGGCGGAATTTCCAATCAAGGGTTTGTGACGACGCAGGTCGATAGCCTGCTTAACTGGGCACGTACGGGATCGATGTGGCCGATGACATTCGGTCTCGCCTGCTGTGCCGTCGAAATGATGCAGGCGGGTGCCTCGCGTTACGACCTCGACCGCTTCGGCGTGGTGTTTCGCCCGAGCCCTCGACAATCCGACGTGATGGTTGTCGCGGGTACGCTATGCAACAAAATGGCGCCAGCGATGCGAAAAGTTTATGACCAGATGGCGGAGCCGCGCTGGGTAATCTCGATGGGTTCCTGCGCCAATGGTGGCGGGTACTATCACTACTCTTATTCGGTGGTGCGTGGTTGCGATCGCATCGTTCCGGTGGATATATACGTTCCTGGTTGTCCGCCGACGGCTGAGGCTTTGCTCTACGGCATCATCCAGCTGCAAAACAAGATCAAACGCACCAACACCATCGCGCGCTGAATCGACATGTCCGCAAAACTCGAAAAGTTGAAATCCAGTCTGAGTGCGATCCTCGCCGACAGGATGGTTAGCCTGAAGGAAGAAAAGGGCCAGCTTGTTATTGAGGTCAAGGCTTCGGAGTTGACCTCGGTGATGACAACCCTACGTGATGACCCTGCGCTGGCCTTCAATCAGTTGATGGATGTCTGTGGCGTGGATTATGTCGAGTATGGCGGCAACTGGAACGGCGCGCGATATGCCGTCGTTTATCCGTTGCTCTCGCTTCAGTACAACTGGCGCGTGCGGGTACGGACATTCTGTGCTGACGATGCATTCCCAATGGTCGATTCGATGATTGGTCTCTGGTCATCGGCCAATTGGCACGAGCGTGAAACGTTTGATCTTTTCGGTATCGTGTTCAATGGACACCCGGATTTGCGGCGCATCCTGACCGACTATGGATTTGTCGGCCATCCTTTCCGCAAGGATTTCCCGATGGTCGGTACGGTCGAAATGCGCTACGACCCGGAGCAGAAGCGGGTGGTTTATCAGCCAGTGACGATTGAGCCGCGCGAAATCGTGCCGCGGGTCATTCGCGAAGAAAACTATGCAGGGCGCAAGTAGGCCATGAACGAGATCAAGAATTACACAATGAACTTTGGGCCGCAGCATCCGGCCGCTCATGGTGTTTTGCGCCTCGTGCTGGAGCTTGACGGCGAAGTTGTACAACGTGCCGATCCGCACGTCGGATTGCTGCATCGGGCGACTGAAAAGCTCGCCGAGACCCGCACTTTCCTGCAAAGCGTTCCATATATGGATCGTCTCGACTACATGTCGATGATGGTCAACGAGCACGCGTATGTGATGGCAATTGAGCAATTGATGGGGGTAAAAGTGCCGCTGCGGGCACAATACATCCGCGTCATGTTCGATGAAATCACGCGCATCATGAATCACCTGCTGTGGATTGGCGCGCATGCGCTTGACGTGGGTGCAATGACAGTTTTTCTCTACGCGTTTCGCGAGCGCGAAGACTTGATGGACGCATACGAAGCGGTTTCCGGCGCGCGTCTTCACGCCGCCTACTATCGTCCCGGTGGCGTATATCGTGATTTGCCTGAGCGGATGCCGAAATACGAGTTCATGCAAAGCCACAATGCGAATGCCATCAAGCAAATGAACGAGAATCGCCAGGGTTCTCTGCTCGATTTCATTGATGATTTCACGCGGCGTTTCCCGGGATATGTTGACGATTACGAAACACTGCTGACGGATAACCGTATCTGGAAACAACGCTTGGTCGATATCGGCATTGTTTCTCCCGAGCGCGCGATAAACCTCGGATTTACGGGGCCGATGCTTCGCGGATCAGGGGTCGCCTGGGATTTGCGCAAGAAGCAGCCTTACGAAGTCTACGACCGCCTCGATTTCGACATCCCGGTGGGCACGAATGGAGACTGCTACGACCGATATCTGGTCCGCGTGCAGGAATTTCGCGAATCCAACAGGATCATCAAGCAATGCGTGGATTGGCTGCGAAAGAATCCTGGCCCGGTGATAACGGACGACCACAAAGTCGCTCCGCCTTCGCGTGAAAACATGAAGGCCAATATGGAAGAGCTGATTCACCACTTCAAGCTCTTTACCGAAGGTTTCCATGTGCCAGCAGGCGAGACTTATGCCGCAGTTGAGCATCCAAAGGGTGAGTTCGGGATTTATCTCATGTCCGATGGCGCCAATAAGCCGTACCGCCTGAAAATCCGTCCCCCCGGTTTTGCGTGTCTGGCGGCGCTCGATGAAATGTCGCGCGGCCACATGATCGCCGACGTGGTGACGATCATTGGAACGCAGGACATTGTGTTTGGGGATATCGATCGATGAGTACGACGGCAATTTTGTCCGACGCGGCCAAGCGCAAGATTGACCGTGAAGTGACCAAGTACCCTGCTGACCAGAAGCAATCTGCCGTAATGTCCGCGCTTGCCATTGCGCAGGATGAACATGGCTGGCTACCCAATGAATTGATGGATGATGTCGCGACATATCTGGGCATGCCATCCATTGCCGTGTATGAAGTAGCGACGTTTTACAACATGTACAACCTGAAGCCGATGGGCAGGCACAAGATTTCCGTGTGCACCAATTTGCCGTGCGCGTTTTCAGGTGGGGTGGAAGCGGCCGAGTATCTGAAGAAGAAGCTTGGCGTTGGCTGGAAGGAATTGACCGCAGACGGCAGAATCACGCTGGTAGAGGGCGAGTGCATGGGCGCGTGTGGAGATGCGCCGGTATTGCTGGTCAACAACAAGCGGATGTGCAGCTTCATGTCGCCTGAAAAGCTCGACAAGTTGATCGAGGAGCTCAAGTAATGGCCATGATTGACTACGGCCCTGACGCCATCATTCTCAAAGGCCTCGATGGCAGCAACTGGCGCCTCAAGGACTACGAGGCGCGCGCGGGCTATCAGGCGCTGAAGAAGATCCTGAAAGACGGTGTCAAACCTGAAGATGTTACGGCTGAAGTGAAGAAATCTTCGCTGCGCGGTCGTGGCGGCGCGGGCTTCCCAACCGGTTTGAAGTGGAGCTTCATGCCGAAAGCATATCCGGGCGCCAAGTATCTCGTGTGCAATACCGACGAAGGCGAACCTGGTACGTTCAAGGATCGCGACATCATCCGCTACAACCCGCACATACTGATCGAAGGCATGATCATCGCGGCATATGCGATGGGCATCGAGGTAGGCTACAACTATATTCACGGTGAAATCTGGGCGGAGTACGAGCGTTTCGAGGAAGCGCTCGAGGAAGCGCGCGTTGCCGGATATCTCGGCAAGAATATTCTGGGCAGCAATTTTTCGTTCGAACTGCATTCGCATCACGGATTCGGCGCGTATATCTGTGGTGAAGAAACCGCCTTGCTTGAATCCATTGAAGGCAAGAAAGGGCAGCCGCGCTACAAACCGCCGTTCCCGGCGAGTTTTGGTCTGTATGGCAAGCCAACCACAATCAACAACACGGAAACTTTCGCGGCGGTGCCATACATTCTTCGCGAAGGTGGCGAGGCATTCCTGAATCTCGGCAAACCGAACAACGGCGGCACCAAGATTTTCTCGGTCGCGGGTCACGTTACCCGGCCCGGTAACTATGAAATCAGGATGGGTACGCCGTTTGCCAAGCTGCTTGAAATGGTCGGCGGTGTTCGTGGTGGCAAGAAGCTCAAAGCCGTCATCCCTGGAGGGTCTTCGACGCCGGTAGTCAAGGGCGACCTGATGATGACCCTCGACATGGATTACGACTCAATTGCGAAGGCAGGCTCGATGCTCGGTTCCGGCGCGGTAATTGTCATGGACGAGACCGCCTGCATGGTGCGAGCCGCCGAACGACTTGCCTATTTCTACTTTGAAGAATCCTGCGGCCAATGTACGCCGTGCCGCGAGGGTACCGGTTGGTTGTATCGGATTGTCCATCGTCTAGAACATGGATTGGGCCGAATGGAAGATCTTGATCTGTTGTTGAATCTTGCTGATCAGATTCAGGGTCGGACAATTTGTGCGCTCGGTGATGCTGCAGCGATGCCGGTGCGGGCGTTTGTAAAGAATTATCGCGAAGAGTTCGAGTATCACGTCACGCACAAACGCTGTATGGTTGGCCCCGGTGGGTTTTCGACGGCGTCGGGTAATGAACCGATGGCCATGGCGGCAGAATAAGCGACCAGGTAAGACAAAAAAAACGACAAATGATCAACTTAGAGATAGACGGCAAAGCCGTCCAGGTAGAAAACGGTGCAACGGTGATGGATGCGGCCAACAAGGTCGGCACCTTCATTCCGCATTTCTGCTATCACAAGAAATTGTCGATTGCGGCGAACTGCCGCATGTGCCTGGTGCAGATCGAAAAAGCGCCCAAGCCCATGCCCGCTTGCGCGACCCCTGCAAGCGAAGGCATGAAAGTGCAGACCAATTCCGAATATGCCAAGACCGCGCAAAAAGGTGTAATGGAATTCCTGCTGATAAACCACCCGCTCGATTGCCCCATCTGCGATCAGGGTGGCGAATGCCAGTTGCAGGATCTGGCAGTGGGCTATGGCACTTCCGCTTCGCGTTATCAGGAAGAAAAGCGCGTGGTGGTGAACAAGAATCTGGGGCCACTGATTTCCACCGACATGACGCGCTGCATTCATTGCACCCGCTGTGTTCGTTTCGGCCAGGAAATTGCCGGCGTGATGGAACTGGGCCAGGCGGGCCGCGGCGAGCACTCGGAAATCCTCGCCTTTGTTGGCAAGACGGTCGACTCGGAATTGTCCGGCAACATGATTGACTTGTGCCCCGTCGGCGCACTGACCTCGAAGCCATTCCGCTATAGCGCGCGCAGCTGGGAATTGTCCCGCCGCAAGTCGGTATCGCCGCACGACGGACTGGGTTCCAACCTGGTGGTGCAGGTCAAGCAGGATCGCGTGATGCGCGTCTTGCCGCTTGAGAATGAGGCGATAAATGAATGTTGGTTGTCAGACAAGGACCGTTTCTCGTATGAAGGTCTGAATTCTGAAGGTCGCCTCACCAAGCCAATGATGAAAGTCGGCGATGTGTGGTCCGAGGTGGATTGGCCGATTGCCCTGCAGGCCGCCGCTGAAGGTTTGAAATTGGTGAAAGAAAAGCATGGCGCCGAATCGGTTGGCGCATTGGCTTCGCCGCACCAGACGCTGGAAGAGATCTATCTTTTTAACAAGCTTGTTCGTGGGCTGGGATCGAACAGCGTCGATACGCGCCTGCGTCAGGCAGACTTTAGTGCTGACGGTAAGATTGCCGGTGTGCGCTGGCTTGGCATGAAGTTCGCCGATATAGGCGGCCTGCAAAGTGTGCTGGTGGTCGGGTCCACGCTACGAAAAGAACACCCGCTGATAGCCAATCGCTTGCGCCAGGCTGCAAAGAAGGGCTTGCAAGTCAATATCGTGCATATCGCCGATGATGACCTGTTGATGAAAGTTGCCAACAAGTCGGTGGTTCGTCCCAGTGAAATGGTTGCTCTGCTGGGTGCAATCGCCAAGGCGTTGGTGGAAATCAAGAAAGCGTCACTACCGAGCGACGTGGCCAGTGCCGTTGCCGGGCTTGTCATCTCATCGGATGCCAAAGCCATCGCACAAAGTCTCGCCGACAAAGAAAAAACGGCAGTGGTGCTCGGTAACTTTGCGCAGCATCATCCGCAGTACGCGCTATTGCATGTCCTGGGCCAGGAAATCGCTCGTTTGTGTGGCGGCACTTTTGGCCTGCTAAGCGAGGCCGCAAATAGTGTCGGTGCCGCGGTGGTTGGTGCTGAGCCAGGCAAAGGCGGATTTGATGCGCAAGGCATGGTTGACCAGTCGCGCAAGGCATATGTGCTGATGGGGGTTGACCCTCAATTGGATTTCGGTAATCCCGTCGTAACGATGGCAGCACTTACGACTGCGGAATTCGTGGTGTCGCTCGCCACGTTCAAGGGAGAGTCGGCAGATTTTGCGGATGTCATATTGCCGATTGCGCCATTCACCGAGACTGCGGGTACTTTCGTCAATGCCGAGGGAACCGTGCAATCTTTCAATGGCGTGGTGAAACCGCTGGGTGAAGCGCGTCCGGCATGGAAAGTATTGCGTGTCCTTGGTAATTTATGTGGGCTGCAGGGTTTCGATCAGGAGAATGTCAATTCAATCCGCAATGAGATTGCTCCCGATTTGCAGGTTTTCGTCAATTCGCGGCTCAACAACACGATCAGCGGTGTCAAGTTGGAGATTCCCGCATCGGCTTCTGGTATTGAGCGTGTTGCGGATGTGCCGATCTATGCCGCGGATTCACTGGTTCGCCATGCGGTGAGCCTGCAAAAATCCACTGACGCCAGAAACGCGAAGCGCATCCTGCTCGCCGGGGACGTTGCGGAAAAGCAGGGCATTCGTGACGGGATGGTTGTGCGCGTCACCCAGAATGGAAACAGCGTGACGTTGATTGCAGCAATCGATGTTGGGTTAGCGCCCGGATGCGCGCGCATTGCGGCGGCGTTGCCCGAGACGGCAGCCCTCGGCCCGATGTTTGGTTCAATCAGTATTGAAAAGGCGGCGATGGCTGCCGCGGCGGAATAGGCGAGCAACGAACTCCATGGACGCACTCCTGCAAACCCTGAAACAAACTTTCATGAGCACACTCGGTAACGAGTGGGGGCAGCCGGCGTGGGCGTTGGTCTCGGCAAGCGTGATGATCGTGATGATCGTCGTGCCATTATTGACTTTCGTACTGTATTTTCAGCTCGTCGAACGTTGGGTAATCGGCTGGATGCAGGTGCGCAGGGGCCCGAATCGCGTCACATTTTTCGGCATCAAATGGCTGGGCGGTTTCGGTCAACCGGTGGCTGATGCCATGAAGCTGATGCTCAAGGAGCAAATTGTTCCGACGGGTGCGAACCGGTGGATGTTCCTGATTGCGCCGGTGCTATCGGTCACGCCGGCGATGGCAGTTTGGGCCATGATTCCGTTTACGCCAACCTGGGTGGTTGCAAACGTGGATGCGGGATTGTTGGTGATACTTGCGATGGCCTCGATGGGTGTCTACGGCGTTATCGTGGCGGGCTGGGCATCGAATTCCAAATATGCCTTTATCGGTGCGATGCGCTCGGCCGCACAAGTGGTTTCATACGAAATCGCGATGGGCTTCGCGCTGGTCTGCGCGCTGATGGCCGCGCAGAGCATGAATCTCACCCAGGTTATTGCGCGACAGGACGGGCCCTACGGCGCGCTTGAGTGGTTCTGGATTCCGCTGTTCCCCATGTTCATCGTTCAGTTCATTGCCGGAGTCGCCGAAACCAACCGGCATCCGTTCGACGTGGCGGAAGGCGAGTCCGAAATTGTCGCCGGGCCGCTGGTGGAATACTCGGGCATGACCTGGTCGCTGTTCTTTCTGGCCGAATACGCCAACATGCTGATGGTCGCGACGCTTTCGACCATTCTGTTCATGGGCGGCTGGCTGACTCCCATTCCACACAGTGTTGTGGAGTTGATCCCGGCGGGCTTGCTGAGAATGCCGTTTGATTCTGGCATTCACTGGATGTTCATCAAGATGATGGCGCTGATGATGATCTTCGTCTGGATTCGTGCCTCGTTCCCGCGCTATCGCTACGATCAGCTAATGCGTTTGGGTTGGAAGATCTTAATTCCCATCACAATCGTGTGGATTGTAGTGACCGGCGTCAGGTTGACGGAGGCGATCAATAATCTGCCAGTGATGAATTGGTGGTTTGGAAAATAGCCATGTGGGATAGAACCAAAGAATTTCTGGGAAGCCTGCTGCTGGCCGAATTGGTGCAGGGTCTGAAATTGACCGGACGACACCTGTTCGCGCGCAAGATCACTGTGCTGTTCCCGGAAGAGAAGACCCCGCAGAGCCCGCGTTTCCGCGGACTGCATGCGTTGCGCCGTTACCCGAACGGCGAGGAACGCTGCATCGCCTGCAAGTTGTGCGAAGCAGTGTGTCCAGCCTTGGCGATCACGATCGAATCCGAGCAGCGCGAAGATGGTTCACGCCGCACCACCCGTTACGACATCGATCTCATGAAGTGTATTTTTTGCGGCTTTTGCGAAGAATCGTGTCCGGTGGATTCGATTGTCGAAACACATTTACTGGAGTATCACGGCGAAACACGCAGTGATCTTTACTACACCAAACCCATGCTGCTGGCTATTGGCGACAAGTATGAAGCCGAGATTGCCAAGCGACGTGCAGAGGACGCGGCCTACCGTTAAGAACAGGTGAGAGGCCTCGTTCCTCACATTCAAAAAATGAACTTTCAATCCATTATCTTTTACGCCTTTGCCGCCATGCTGATCTTTTCAGCTTTGCGTGTCATCACGGCCCGGAACCCGGTGCATGCAGCCATGTTCCTGGTGCTGTCCTTTTTCACCGCCGCGGCGCTGTGGCTGCTGATCTACGCCGAATTCCTCGCGATCACGCTGATTCTGGTTTACGTCGGTGCGGTGATGGTGCTGTTCCTGTTCGTGGTGATGATGCTCGATATCAACTTCGACAAACTGCGCGAAGGTTTCTGGAAACATCTGCCGGTTGCGGCAACGGTCGCGGTGTTGATGGCGGCACAGATGGCGTTGCTATTGTGGGGAAGCGCGCTCAAGTTGCATACGGTTTCGCCCGGTGCGCCCGCGGCGACGGTGTCGAATACCAAGGCGTTGGGACGACTGTTGTATTCCGAGTATCTGCTGCCGTTCGAACTCGCGGCGGTCGTGCTACTGGTGGCGATGGTGGCGGCCATCGCGCTGACGTTCCGCGGCCGCAAGGACGTGAAATCGCAGAACATTGCTGCTCAGGTACGCGTGAAGAGTACGGATCGTCTGAAAATCATTTCCATGCGTGCTGAGGTGGAACCGCCGGATGAGCCGAAGAATGAGGAGAAGCAAGCGTGATTGTCTTGTCCGACTACCTGATGCTATCGGCCGTGCTGTTCGCGATTTCCATCGCCGGTATTTTCCTGAACCGCAAAAACATCATCGTACTGCTCATGGCGATCGAGCTGATGTTGCTCGCCGTGAACATGAACTTCATAGCCTTCTCGCATTTCCTGAATGACATTCACGGGCAGGTATTTGTATTTTTTATCCTGACAGTCGCGGCAGCAGAGTCGGCGATTGGCCTTGCGATTCTGGTGGTGCTGTTCCGGAACCACAGGTCAATCAATGTCGATGACATCGGCACCCTGAAAGGCTGACGAGGATGGGTTTACTCGGGACACAAATTGAAATGCAAACTCCCCTATTGGCGGGCGTTTCAAGGCATTATTGCCACGAAAGCCGCGCCAGTGCTAGAGTTTGTCTAAAGTGATCGAATGACAATGATCGAAAACAAACTCGTCCTGCTCGCGGTTCCGCTACTTCCGTTGCTGGGTGCCGTGCTGGCCGGCTTTCTGGGACGCACGCTGGGCCGGACGTTTGCCCATACGGTTACCATCTTTGGCGTACTTGCTGCGTTCATTCTCTCTGTTCTCATTTTCCAGGACGTTCAGGCGGGCAAGACCTTCAATGGCGCGATTTACACCTGGCTGGTGACGGATGGCATCAACCTGCAAATCGGCTTCCTGATCGATTCACTTACAGTCACGATGATGATGGTCGTGACCTTTGTCTCTCTGATGGTGCACGTCTATACCATCGGCTACATGGCCGAGGATGACGGGTACACGCGCTTCTTCGGCTACATCTCGCTATTCACCTTCTCGATGTTGATGCTGGTGATGTCGAACAACTTCCTGCAACTGTTCTTCGGTTGGGAAGCGGTAGGGCTTGTGTCTTATTTGCTGATCGGTTTCTGGTACACACGGCCGACGGCGATCTACGCAAACCTGAAAGCATTCCTGGTCAATCGCGTTGGCGACTTTGGTTTCCTGCTCGGTATCGGATTCGTATTCGCCACCTTTGGTTCGCTCGATTACGCGACAGTATTCAAACTTGCCCCCAATTTCGCCGATGCGCTGATCGAAGTCGTTCCCGGCTGGCACTGGTCGCTGCTGACTGCGATCTGCATTTGCCTGTTCATTGGCGCGATGGGCAAGTCCGCGCAGTTCCCGCTGCATGTGTGGCTGCCGGATTCGATGGAAGGCCCGACACCGATCTCCGCATTGATCCATGCGGCAACCATGGTGACGGCTGGTATCTTCATGGTGGCACGCATGTCGCCGCTGTTCGAGATGTCGCAGGCGGCACTGTCGTTTGTGTTGATGATCGGTGCGATCACTGCGTTCTTCATGGCGCTGATCGCCATCGTGCAATATGACATCAAGCGCGTCGTGGCCTATTCCACGCTTTCTCAGCTCGGGTTCATGACGATGGCTCTAGGTGCGGGCGCCTATTCAGCCGGCATCTTCCACTTGATGACGCACGCGTTCTTCAAGGCGGTACTGTTCCTCGGTGCCGGTTCGGTGATCATCGCCATGCATCATGAGCAGGACATGCGCAAGATGGGCGGTCTCCGGAAATATATGCCGATCACCTATTTGACGATGTTGATAGGCGCGCTGGCCAACGCGGGCTTCCCGCCGTTCGCCGGCTTCTTCTCCAAAGATTCGATCATTGAAGCGATTCACGCTTCGCATACGCCGGGGCATGCTATCGCTTACTACGCCGCGCTGGGCGGCGTATTTGTCGGTGGCTTGTATTCGTTCCGCCTGATATTTTTCGCATTCCACGGCAAGGAACGATTCGCGGAACATAGCCACGACGCGCACGGCCATGACGAGCACGATGCCCATCACGGTTTGCCGCCCGGCCAGAAACCGCATGAAACTCCGTGGGTGGTATGGTTTCCGCTGATCTTGCTCGCGATTCCGTCGGTCGTGATCGGTTGGATGACGATTGAACCGATGTTGTTTGGTACCTATTTCGGCGATGCCATCAAGGCGACCGAGACGATGGCTGACCTGAAGAAAGAATTTCACGGCGCGGGCGCAATGGTCATGCACGGGCTGACTGCGTGGCCATTCTGGCTGGCATTGGCCGGCGCGGTCACCGCGTGGTACTGCTACATCATCAAGCCAGAACTGCCGGGCAAGATTCGCACCGCGTTGGCGTTTCCCGTAAAAATTCTCGAAGACAAATACGGCTTCGATCGCTTCTACAGCTGGTTTTTTGCCTCGGGCGCTCGCAAGCTCGGCCAGGGTCTGTGGCGATTCGGCGATGTCACCATCATCGACGGCATCATGGTTAACGGTACGGCGAAACTGATCGGCTGGTTCTCCGGCGTGGCGCGCAGCGTACAAACCGGTTATGTGTACACCTATGCATTCACCATGATCTTCGGGGTGTTCGTGGCCCTCTCACTCGTTTACATGAAGCTTGGCTGATCCAAAAATCAGGGACGCGAAAAGCAAAAAATGCAAAGCAGCTCGATCATTCTTAGTCTGACAATCTGGGTGCCGATTCTGGCGGGCATCCTCACGCTATTCCTGAATGGCGACCAACAGAAATCGTCCGCACGCTGGGTGGCGTTGGTGGGTAGCGTACTCGGCTTCGCCGTCGCCATTCCGCTGTGGACCGGCTTCGACAACGCCTCCGCCGCCATGCAATTTGTCGAGCGCACGCCATGGGTGTCGCGTTTCAGCATCAACTACGCGCTCGGTGTCGACGGTATCTCAATGCTGTTCGTGGTGTTGAACAGCTTCATCACGGTCATCGTCGTGATCGCGGGCTGGGAAGTGATCAAGGAGAAGGTTTCGCAGTACTTTGCCGCATTCCTGATCATGTCCGGTCTCGTGAATGGCGTCTTTGCCGCCACCGATGCCATCCTGTTTTATTTGTTCTTCGAGGCGATGCTGATCCCGATGTTCCTGATCATCGGTGTCTGGGGCGGCCCGAATCGTGTCTACGCCGCCGTCAAGTTCTTCTTGTACACCTTGCTGGGCTCGCTGCTGATGCTGGCCGCGTTCATCTATCTGTACAACGTCACCAATGGCAGCTTTGATATTCTCGACTACCATCGTGTACCGCTCAGCAAGGACGTGCAGATCATGCTGTTCTTCGCCTTCTTTGCATCGTTCGCGGTAAAGGTGCCGATGTGGCCGGTGCATACGTGGTTGCCGGATGCTCACGTCGAGGCGCCCACGGGCGGTTCTGTGGTGCTGGCGGCCATCACGCTGAAGATCGGCGCATACGGCTTCCTGCGTTTCAACCTGCCGATCACGCCGGACGCGAGCCACGTGTTAACCGGCTTCATGATCACGCTGTCGCTGATTGCGGTCGTGTACATCGGCTTGGTGGCACTTGCCCAGACAGACATGAAGAAGCTGGTGGCATATTCGTCGATTGCGCACATGGGATTTGTGACGCTGGGATTTTTCATCTTCAATGTGCAGGGGATGGAAGGCGGGTTGGTGCAGATGGTTTCGCATGGCTTTGTGTCCGCAGCCATGTTCCTGTGCATCGGCGTGCTGTATGACCGCGTCCATTCGCGGGAAATATCCGCCTATGGTGGGGTGGTGAACACCATGCCGAAATATGCATTCTTCGCGGTGTTCTTCGGCATGGCCAACGCGGGCTTGCCGGCGACATCCGGTTTTGTCGGGGAATTCATGGTGATCCTGGGCGCCATCAAGGTGAACTTCTGGTATGCATTCCTGGCCGCGACGACGTTGATCCTCGGCGCTGCTTACACACTGTGGATGGTGAAGCGCGTGATCTTCGGGGAGATCGCCAACGATCATGTGCGCAAACTCACCGATATCAATGGCCGCGAAATGCTGTTCCTCGCGGTGCTGGCGGCAGCGGTGCTGATCATGGGTATCTATCCGCAACCGATGACGGAAGTGATGCACACAACGGTTGACGCGCTGCTGAAGCATGTCGCAGCCGGAAAACTGAATTAGCAACATAAGCAGAATGAAGAAAGCGATGTCATGACGGTTTCATCCCTCAATCTTGCACTGGCGGCACCAGAGATCTTCCTGCTGGTCATGACCTTGATCGTGATGATCGTGGATCTGTTCTCTGCCGCGGAAAAGCGTGAAGGCCGCTTGTTCTTCCTGTCGATCTTTACCCTGATCCTGGTGGCATTGAGCCTGTATGCGCCGCTGGATGCGCCACGCTACGGCTTCAACGGCATGTTTGTCGTCGACGGCATGGCGGTGATTTTGAAAGCGGCGATTGTGGTTGCCGTTGCCCTGGTCATCATCTACAGCCGAGCCTATCTGGTCGCGCGCAACCTGTTCACCGGTGAGTTCGTCCTGCTCGTGCTGTTCGCGACCCTTGGCATGATGGTCATGGTCTCGGCCAATCACTTCGTGTCGCTCTATCTCGGCCTGGAATTATTCGCGCTCTCCACCTATGCGATGGTCGCGCTCAATCGCGATTCAGCCACCGCATCCGAGGCGGCGATGAAGTACTTCATCCTCGGCGCCCTCGCGTCGGGATTGCTGTTGTATGGCTTGTCGATGATCTACGGCGCGACCGGTTCGCTCGACGTGGCCAAGGTCGCCAAGATCATTGAAGCCAGCCGCGCCAACGATCCGCTGATCACCTTCGGCTTGGTGTTCGTGGTGGCGGGGCTCGCGTTCAAGTTGGGCGTAGTGCCGTTTCACATGTGGGTGCCAGACGTTTATCAAGGTGCGCCGACGGCGATGACGCTGTTCATCGGCTCTGCGCCGAAAATCGCCGCGTTTGGGTTCATCATGCGCATTCTGGCGGATTCCATGGGGGGCGCGGTCGGTGACTGGCAGGGCATGCTGGTGATCATGTCAGCGCTATCGTTGGCACTCGGCAACATCGTCGCCATTGCCCAGACCAATTTGAAACGCATGCTGGCGTATTCGACGATTTCACACATGGGTTTCATGCTGCTGGGTATTCTGGCCGGCACCAAGAACGGTTATTCGGCGAGCATGTTCTACAGCATCAGCTACGCCCTGATGACACTGGTCTCCTTCGGCATGATCATGCTGCTGTCGCGTGCCGGATTCGAAGCGGAGAACCTTGAGGATTTCAAAGGGCTCAACCAGCGCTCGCCGTGGTACGCCTTCCTGATGCTGATCGTCATGTTCTCGATGGCGGGTATTCCGCCGTTCCTGGGTTTCTGGGCGAAGTTGACGGTGCTCGAAGGCGCGCTCAATGCTGGCTACACGTGGCTGGTCGTATTCGCGGTGCTGATGAGTGTCATCGGGGCGTTCTACTATCTGCGTGTCGTCAAGCTGATGTATTTCGATGCGCCCACCGATTCAACACCTATCGTCGCAGCCGCCGGTTTCCGCAGCCTGCTCGCCGTCAACGCATTCGGCCTGCTGGCCCTTGGCCTATTCCCCGGCGTCCTGTTGACGGCATGTTTGAATGCCATCCAGCGCTCCTTCTAGTTTCCCCGACCTGACCGAACACACACTATCCAGCGAACGCCTGCTGGATGGGAAACTGATTTGCGTGCAGCGCGATCGCGTGAGCCTTCCCGACGGCAGTGAATCGTGGCGGGAATATGTGCTGCATCCCGGTGCGGTCGTCATTGCCGCGTTTGTGGACGATGACACCCTCATCTTTGAACATCAGTACCGCTACCCCGTGCGTCGCCATTTCATTGAGCTGCCCGCTGGCAAGATCGATCCGCACGAGCCCCATGGCGAGACCGCGCGGCGCGAATTGCTGGAAGAAACCGGGTATACCGCGATCCACTGGCAACACGGCATTACCATGCACGCCGGAATCGGCTATTCCAACGAAACGATCGAGCTTTACGTCGCGCGGGATTTGAGCCACGTCGGGCATCAGCGCGATGCAGGGGAATTCATGGAGGTATTCACGATGTCGCTCGATGAGGCGGTTGAAAAGGTCGGGACAGGCGAGATCACGGATACCAAGACGGCGTTTTCGCTGCTTTGGCTGGATAAGTTTCGTCATCGTCTCATTTCAACAATGTCTACAGGCCTGCCCACATGAGCGAACCCCTCTACGACCTCGCCATCATTGGTGGCGGCATCAACGGCTGCGGGATCGCCCGTGACGCCGCTGGACGCGGCCTGAAGGTCCTGCTGGTTGAGCAGGATGACCTGGCATCCGCCACCAGTTCCTGGAGCTCCAAACTCATCCACGGCGGCCTGCGGTACCTCGAACAATACGAGTTCGGCCTGGTGCGCGAAGCGCTGCAGGAACGCGAAGTCATGCTGCGGATTGCCCCGCACATCATCCACCCGCTGGAGTTCATTCTGCCGCACGACAAGCACATGCGGCCCGCGTGGATGGTGCGCATGGGGCTCTTCATGTACGACCACATCGGCGGCAAGATTACGCTGCCCGGTTCGCGCACCGTCATGTTTCCCGACGAAACGTATAGTGCCGGATTGAATCCCGCCATCCGCCGCGGATTCTTCTATTCCGATGCGCGGGTAGACGATGCACGTCTAACGATACTGAACGCCGTTTCCGCGCGAGATCACGGCGCCGACGTTCGCGTTCGTACACAGTTGGTCAAGGGCACTCGTGCCAACGGTGCGTGGGAATTGACGCTGCGCGATGTCGATCGCCAGACCGATGCGGTGGTCAAGGCGCGTGGCGTGGTCAATGCCGCCGGTCCGTGGGTGAAACAGTTGCTCGACGACGCCCTTAAAGTGCAGATGGACGCGACTGTCCGTCTTGTGAAAGGCAGCCATATTGTCGTGCCGCGCATCCACGACAAGGCACATGCCTACATCCTGCAGAACAGCGACAAACGTGTCGCGTTCGTGATTCCGTTTGAAGAAAAATTCAGCCTGATCGGTACCACCGATGTGAGCGTCGAGCGGATCAGTGATGCAACGGGAATTACGCCGGAAGAAACGCGTTACCTGGTGCAGGCCGTCAACCGTTCCCTTGCCAAGCCGATACACGAATCCGACGTGGTGTGGAGCTATGCCGGCGTACGCCCCTTGTACGACGACGGCAGCACGAACCCGTCAGAGATCACGCGCGATTACGTGCTCAAAGTCGCCGATGAAGGCGGCAAGCTGCCGCTGCTGTCGATCTTTGGTGGCAAGATCACCACCTATCGGCGTCTGGCCGAACACGCGTTGCGGGAGCTGCAGACGTACTACCCGTCGATGTCCGCCGCGTGGACCGACAGTGAAGCATTGCCGGGTGGCGATATCGATTCACTCGATGAGGTCGTGAATGCGGCGAGCAGGAAACATCCCGGCTTGCCGATCGATTACCTGCGCCGCCTCGCGTCGCGCCACGGTTCACGCACGGAGCAGGTGCTAGCGGGCGTGCGCTCGATGTCCGATCTGGGGGAATTGTTTGGCTCCGGCGCGACGCTGTTGTCCGAGCGCGAAATCGATTTCTGCATGAAGGACGAGTGGGCGCGGATGCCCGATGACATTCTGTGGCGGCGTACCAAGTGCGGATTGCACATGGATGCGGCGGAGCGGGAACGGGCGGCGAATTTCATTCTAGACAAGGCAAAAGTCTAGCATCCATGAGACTTTTCGAGCATAAATGGCCTGGAAGCCGCGCCAGTGCTGGTGTTTCATGTATGCGACAAACAAAGAATGCTAACCACACGACAGAGACCGCGGAGAAATTCACACGGCCGCCTCCTTTTTCTCCGTGTTCTCTGTCGTCCCGGTGGTTCAGCGCATTTGTCTCCGATGAAATCGCTATCGGAATTTCCGGTCGCCGATCTGCGCCAGATTCGCGGCGTGCTGTTCGACATCGACGACACGCTCACCACTGACGGGCAACTCACGCCAGACGCCTACGCCGCGATGGCGTCGCTCAAGTCCGCCGGCTTCATCACCGTCCCCATCACCGGTCGACCCGCCGGCTGGTGCGACCACATCGCGCGCATGTGGCCGGTCGATGGGGTCGTCGGTGAGAACGGCGCGTTCTATTTCCATTTCGATTCCGTCGAAAAAAAGCTGAAACAGCGCTTCATCAAGGATGACGCCACCCGTCAGCGCGACCGCGAGCAACTCACTGCCGTCGCCACGCACATCCTGCAAGCCGTCCCCGGCACCGCGCTCGCCTCCGACCAGCGCTATCGCGAAGCCGACATCGCCATCGATTTTTGCGAGGACGTGCCGGCGTTGCCGCGCGCGGAAGTCGAGCGCATCAAGACGCTGATGGAATCGGCCGGGCTGACGGCGAAGATCAGCTCGATTCACGTCAATGGCTGGCTGGGCCGCTACGACAAACTCTCGACCACGCAGCTATTCATGAAGGAGCGTTTCGGCATCGACCTGGATGCGCACAAGAGCGAATTCGTGTTTGTGGGCGATTCGCCGAATGATGCGCCGATGTTTGGCTGGTTTCCGCACTCGGTTGGGGTGGCCAATGTTCGTGATTTTTTCGACTTGATGGCGTCCCGACCTGCTTATGTTACGGAGGCAAGCTGCGGCAAGGGATTTGCGGAGTTGGCAAGTCGTCTGATCGGCGGAAAAAGAACACGTTGATCAATGCCATGACTTGTTCATCGCGGTATTCGGTCGACCATCAGCCTACGCCGTCGCCTTCACCGGAATCAACCCCGCCACCTTCTGCAGCAACACCTCTTTCTCATACGGCTTCGTCAGCATCCCGCTGAACCCGAACTCGACCGCCGAGATATCCTCTTCCACCGCGAGCAGCACTGGAATCGATGTCGAGGTCAGCGCGAACTTTTCCTGCAGGCGGTCGGCAATGCCTTCGATGCCGAGTTCGGCAAAACCTTTCGCTGTCGGGTCGATGATCACCAGGTCGAACACGTCCTGGCTGAGCTCCGTGTAGGCCTCGTCGGCGGTATCGGTATGCACGACGCGGTAGTCTTTCTTCCGCAGCGCGCCGATGGCGACGATGGCGTGTTCGCGATTCGGGTCGACGATGAGCACGCTGCCGGCCTTGGCTTCACGCAGCGAGTGGCGCGTGATCAGTGTCGATGTGGCTTCGGCATCATCGTCCTGCGTGCCCATCACGGCCGAGATGGCCTCGTTGATCTGGTTGGCGGCAATCGGGTGGCGCAGGTAGGCGCTGATGCCATTCTCGCGGCAGGCGATGGCGTCGCCGGGCTTGCCGCCTTTTGCCAGCATCATCACTGCGGTCTGCTTCAGGCGCGCGGAATGCCTGATGCGAAATCCCAACAGAAAACCGTCCTGGATCGGCAGTTGATTCGAGGTAATCACCAGTGGAATCGGGCTGAATTCAAACGCCATGCGCGTGAGCAGCTGCAACGCGAAGCCTGCGTTGTCTGCTTCGCGCGGGTGCATGCGCCAACTGCGCGCGAGATCCGCCAACTCCTTGCGTTGCACCGGGTCCGCGCTGACGATCAATACCGGCAAACCGGTGAGCGTGACGAAGGTCGGGCGCGTACGCGGCTCCTTCACGGCGCGGTAAGGGAAAACGGCCGTGAACTGGTGAATGGTGGTTTCTTTCTTCTCGCGCACCTCGATCTTGCCCGCGCCCCCGCTCCCCATCGCGCGCACGATCTGTCGTGCCAGCGACAACTGCATCAGCGCGGTCGCCGACGTGTTCTTCTGGCGGGCGCCGCCTTTGGGGGGGATGGTCTCGACGCGAAAACTCAAGTGAATTTGATTCTCCGCCGAGTACTCGGGCTCCACGACCAGCGCCAGTTCACCGCCACCTTGCGCGCTCGACATGCCCGCCTCAAGCAGACTGCGCAGGACCAGCATCAAACGCGCACCGTCACCAATCAAGAGATCGGGAACATCCTGTTCGACGGCGAGGCGAAACGGGATGGATCGTTCCTCAACCATCGGCACGATGCTCTCCAGCATGTTCGCGATGCGGTCGCGCAAGTGAAATTCCATCGATTCCAGTTTGAGTTCGCCGCTTTCTATCTGCGGTAAATCCAGCAAGCCGGCAATTTCGGAGAAGGCCGATTGCGCGGCGGATTCTACGCGCCGGAAATTCTCAAGCACGGCCACCGGCAGATCCAGTTGTTCGGCGCGATGGATCGCGTTGCCCGCGCTTTCCAGTGCAATCGCCAGGCTGCGTGCAATCTTCTCGACCAGCTGCGATTTTGCCGCAATGGTGGCCGAGCCTGCTGGTGCGACCGCACTTGCTTCCAGCGCACGAAAAATATGCAGGCGGCCCGCAATGCCGTCCTCACCGGAGACGGGCATCGAGTGTTGCTTTGCCCGTTTGCCGCCGGCGAAAGTGAACTCGAAATCATCGTGCTGTTCCGAATCCAGCGGAAAATAAATCGGCGCGACTTTCTGCTCCGTGGCGTCGGAAGCTTGTGCAAAAAGTTCGCGGCAGGAAATACCCACCAGCGATTGCGGCGCGGCTTCCACGCGGAACAGTTCGCAGAATGCCACGTTGACCATTTCGATGGCGCCCTGGCCATTCTCCACTACGCACGCGTCGGAGACATTCTCAACCAGGTCCAGCAGGTGGGTGCCTTGCACGTTGGCCGCGGCTTCCTTGGCCTTGTCCATGCTGATGTCGCGAAACCAGCCGGCGACAGTGGCGACTTTGCTGCCCCCGCGCTGGCTGGACGCCAACTTCAATTCAACCGGCACCTGCGCGCTTTCTGTCGTCAATGTGACTTCGAGCAGGGCGGTCGCGGTCTTGCCCTCGAGAATTCGCGTCAGCGTTTGTTTGAAGCGCGAGCGATCTTCCGGTGCGAGGACGTCGGCGATCGCATAATCCGTCTCGCGTCCGACCCATCGCGCGAGCGCCGCCGTGGCGTAAACAACACGACCGTCCGCATCGATTTCGAATACGGGTTCGTCGAGGGCTTTGATGAGTTGTTCCTGGGTCGACACGATGCAATGTTGCCAATGGAGTGATAGCCGATTATAGCCTCCGGGGTTTACTGAACGGCCCGTCACTATTGTCAGACGGTAAACATTAAAAACCCTAGCGCTGGCGCGGCTCGCAGCGCGAAAATGTCCCGGGAGCCGCGCCAATGGGCGACCTTCGCGGCGGCGCGCGGGGACACACGCAAACGAAAATCCGCCGATGCCAAATCCATCGAATACACGGATGCTCGATACAATGAGTGGTGGCTGAACAAGATAACGGGAGCACAGTTTGAAAAGCACGCACAAGAGCAAAAGTGGTTTGCAGCGAATCTGGCGCGCGATGTTCTATTCCATGGCGGGATTTCGCGCGGCGCTCAAGAACGAACATGCCTTTCAGCAGGAAGTCTTTCTGTTCGTGGTGTTGCTGCCGCTCGCGCTGTGGCTGCCGTTGACGCCCCTGGAGCGCGTGATGCTGATTGTTTCGCTGTTGCAGGTATTGGCTGTGGAACTGCTCAATTCGGCCATCGAAGCAGTCGTTGATCGCGTCAGCCTGGAAGATCACGAACTATCGAAGCAGGCCAAGGATTTTGGCAGCGCGGCGGTATTTGTGAGTCTGACCATTGTGGTGGTCGCGTGGGCCCTGATTGCCGGCCCGGCGCTCGCGAAATTGATGTAGCCGCTGACGCGCAAAATTCCGGATCCGCGAAAGAAAGGAACAATCATGAACGATCTATCCGCCCCCAAACTTTCTCCCTTGGCAATCGACCCGCACCACGACGCGTCGCGCGTCATTCGCGCTCCGCGCGGCACGACGATCACCTGCAAGAACTGGTTGATCGAAGGCGCGTACCGGATGATTCAGAATAACCTTGACCCCGACGTGGCCGAACGTCCGCAGGATCTTGTCGTGTATGGCGGTATCGGTCGTGCGGCGCGAAACTGGGAATGTTTCGATGCCATTCTGGTGGCATTGAAAAAGCTCGAACCGGACGAAACGCTGCTGATTCAATCCGGCAAACCCGTTGGCGTATTCCGCACCCATGAAGATGCGCCGCGCGTGCTGCTGGCCAATTCAAATCTGGTGCCGCACTGGGCGACGTGGGCGCACTTTCACGAGCTCGACCGCAAGGGCCTGATGATGTTCGGGCAGATGACGGCGGGTTCGTGGATTTATATCGGTTCGCAGGGCATCGTGCAGGGCACGTACGAAACTTTCGTGGAAATCGGGCGCCAACATTTCGGTGGCAATCTGAAAGGCAAATGGATTCTCACGGCCGGCCTCGGTGGCATGGGCGGCGCGCAGCCGCTGGCCGCGACCATGGCGGGCGCCTCGATGTTGGCGGTGGAGTGCGATGAGACACGCATCGATTTCCGTTTGCGTACACGTTACGTCGATGCCAAGGCGCGATCACTCGACGAGGCATTGCACATCATCGATGTCGCGCATCAGAAGGGCCAGGCGATTTCGGTAGCCTTGCTCGGCAATGCCGCGGATGTGTTTCCTGAAATCGCCAGGCGCGTGAAAGCCGGCGATGCCAGGGCCCGGCCGGATGTGGTGACTGATCAAACCTCGGCACACGATCCGCTCAACGGATATTTGCCACAGGGCTGGACCATGGAAAAGGCGGCATCATTGCGCGTGAGCGACCCCGATGCTGTGATCCGCGCCGCTCGCCGCTCGATGGTGGGCCACGTGCAAGCCATGCTCGCGATGCATCACGCCGGCATCCCCACGCTCGACTATGGCAACAATATTCGCCAGGTTGCCATGGAAGAGGGCGTTGCCAACGCCTTCGATTTTCCCGGCTTCGTCCCGGCCTATATCCGCCCGCTGTTCTGTCGCGGCGTCGGCCCGTTTCGCTGGGTGGCGCTGTCGGGTGACCCCGAGGATATTTACAAGACCGATGCCAAGGTCAAAGAACTGATCCCCGATGACAAACACTTGCACAACTGGCTGGACATGGCACAGCAGCGCATCGCGTTTCAGGGTCTGCCGGCGCGCATCTGCTGGGTGGGATTGGGGCAGCGGCATCGGCTGGGGCTGGCGTTTAATGAAATGGTGAAGTCGGGCGAATTGAAGGCGCCCATTGTCATTGGGCGTGATCATCTCGATTCGGGATCGGTGGCGTCACCCAATCGCGAAACCGAAGCAATGAAGGATGGATCGGATGCGGTGTCGGATTGGCCGCTACTGAATGCGCTACTCAATACCGCGAGCGGGGCGACATGGGTGTCGTTCCATCACGGTGGCGGCGTGGGGATGGGGTTCTCGCAGCATGCGGGGGTGGTGATTGTTTGCGATGGCACCGACGCGGCGGCGAAACGCATTGAGCGGGTGTTGTGGAATGATCCGGGGACCGGCGTGATGCGGCATGCGGATGCGGGGTATGAGGAGGCTCAGGTTTGTGCGAGGGAGATGGGGTTGATGTTGCCGATGGAGATTCGCTGATATGGGCTACCTGCCGAAGGACGCGCGCTGGTTCATTGCGGAGCTCGTAATAAAAATTGAAGTCGAGGGAGAGCCACGGAATGTAGTTCACGTAAATTCGGTTTTGGTCAACGCCGATTCGGCGGAACATGCATATGAACGTGCGATTGAGCTTGGTGTTGCGTACGAATCGACCGATGAGAATGAGGCGGGAAAAGCAATCCAAACGTCCTTCGTCGGGCTTAGCGATCTTTACGTGATGTACGATGAACCTGCACACGGTGCGGAGATATTTTATGAAGAGAGAATTGGTGTTGAACAAGAAGAGCTGAAAACACTCGTAAGAAATAAGGCGGTATTGACTGTGTTTACGCCATGGGAGCCGCCATTAGCCGACAAACCGGACTACGCGATTGGACGGATCGTGCGCGACATGCGTGAGGACTTGAAAAGCAAGTCTTAGTGCAGCGCTTCAACTAAGCGATGAGTGGGCCGGCATCGGTATTGGCCCGCGCAGATGCCGGCGTGACTTGCGGGAAACTTGGATTCCCGTCTTCACGGGAATGACAGATTGGTGAGAAGGGCAAACTCAAGCACTGGAGCGGATTCCAGGCCGAAAAGCCGCCAAACACCTCGCCAAATGGCGTTCTACGCAAAATTACGCAGGTAAAGTCGCCACCCGTTGCGACTTCAGCAGCGCCGTCGTCTCCGTCGTCGTCAACGGCTTGGCGTACAGGTAACCTTGATAAGCATCGCAAGCATTGGTGCGCAGAAAATCAAGTTGCGCCTGCGTTTCCACGCCTTCGGCGACCACGCGCAAATGCAGGCGTTTGGCCATGGCGATGATGGCTTCGGTGATCGAGCAGCTGTTGGGGTCGTCGGGAATCTGCGAAATGAAGCTGCGATCGATCTTGAGTGTTTGCGCGGGCAGGCGGCTCAGTTGGCCGAGTGACGAATAGCCGACGCCGAAATCATCGATGGAAATCGTCGCGCCGATACGTCGCAGTTCGGTGAGGATTTCGATTGACTGCTCGAGGTTTCGCATCGCCACCGTTTCGGTGATTTCCAGGTCGATGCGCCGGGCATCGATGCCGGTTTCCAGCAGCGCGGATTTCATCGATGGCAGCAGTTTGCGCGAAATGAACTGGCGCGGCGAAAGATTCACCGATATGGTCAGGTCCTTGTAGCCTTCATAGTCCCAAAGCTTGATCTGCTGGCAGGCGGTGCGGAATACCCATTCGCCGAGCGGAACGATGAGGCCCAGTTCTTCGGCGATGGAAATGAAATCCTTCGGATAGATCTCACCCTGTTGCGGATCGTTCCAGCGCAGCAACGCTTCGACGCCGATGATGCGCCCGCTTTGGACGTCAACTTGCGGCTGGTATCGCAGGAAAAATTCGCTGCGCTCGATGCCTCGGCGCAAGCGTGATTCCACTTCGAGGCGTTTAGAGAGCAGGAAATTCAGATCGCTGGTGAAGAAGCGCGCCGTATTGCGGCCGGCGTCCTTGGCCTGATACATCGCCGAATCGGCGTGCTTGAGGAGATGTTGAATGTCGGTCGCGTCGTTCGGATAGTGCGAAATGCCGATGGATGCGGTGACAGTCAGTTCGTGCCCCGAAACATCGATCGATTGGGATAGCTCATGGAGTATCTTGTTGGCGACCAGTTGCGCGGATTCCGGTTTCTCCAGATCCGGCAGGATGATGACAAATTCGTCGCCGCCTTCACGCGATACCGTGTCACCTTCGCGCACCACTTTCATCAGGCGCTTGGCGATATCGCGCAGCACATAATCGCCGGCCTCGTGTCCGAGCGTGTCGTTGACCAGCTTGAAGCGATCCAGATCGAGGAACAGCAGCGCGACATGGGTCTGGTTGCGCCGCGCCTGCAGGATGGCCTGGTTGAGGCGATCCTGCATCAGGCGGCGATTGGGCAGGCCGGTCAGCGCGTCGTGGTGCGCCATGTAATGAATGGTGCGCTCGGTATTGAGCCGCTCGGTGATGTCCTGCACCAGCGAGGCCACACCGATGACTTTCTGATCGTTATCCACCAATGGTGTGTTGTACCACTCGGTGTGAATGATTTCGCCGCGCTTGGTTTTGTTCGCCAGCGTGACGCGCGTCGAGCTGCGCGATTGCTGCAATTCCATCCACATGGCGGCCATGCGTTCGCTGTCCTGCACGCCTTCGACGAGCATGTAGCCGGATTCGCCGATGGCTTCCGCAGCCGCATAGCCGAAAATGCCGTCAGCGGCCGGGTTCCAGGTGGTAATGCGAAATGCCGGATCCCATTCGATGACGCCGAGCGGTGTGCGTTCCAGATGCAGGCGAAGGCGCTGCAGCGCCAGCAATTCCGCGCGTTCCGCCTTGCGGCGTTCGGTTGTTTCAACGTAAGCGCGTGATGGGCCTTTTCGACACGCAGCTTTTCTTCTTCCAATCGCATCGCGATGAGCAAATTGTCGAAGCGCGCGGTCAGCGAGTCCATCAGCGCCTTGTGTACCTTGCTGTGCACGGCGACCAACAGGCCCGCGAACATGATAATCGACGCGCCAACGGCGGAACTGGACCGGTCGCCAAAGCCAAAGTTCATCACGCCCATGGGTAATAGGGACGCCATGGCGGTGTAGAAAAATAGCGTCCTGTGCGGTGAGTAATAGGCGACGGAGCCTAACGTAAGCAACGCCACAAGCATCATTACCGGCATTTGGGTCGGGCCGGATTTGGGCAGCAATAGCGAGCCCATTACGCCCCACAGGAGGCCAATCACAATGCTGCCGATGAAAATGCGTCGCTCCCAGACGGGCAACTTTTCCGGACGCGGATTGGCCCGGATAAACCATTTGTAGTTGCCGTAGCGCAGGATCATCACCACAAACATCGCGGTAAACCAGGCGAACAATTCAGGTCGCGTGCCGAGCGTGTCCCACAAAATGACGCCCAGCAAGAACGTGACAATCAATTCCGCCAGGTAGCCCACCAGCGAAAAGCGGTAAAGCAGCCGAACCTGCTCTGAATAAATATGCTTACCAACAAAGGCGCGATCTTGCGCGGCAACGGGAGCGGCCAGCGAGAAGGTGTCCGCATCGAGTGCCAGCACGGATGGCCGGGACGCGATGAATTCGGACGTTAAGTCGGGCGATTCAGATTCAGATAGGGGTTTGCTGCTCACGCAAAAATCTCACTATGACTGCAACGGACCACACACAAATTCTCGGGTTAGTCACACGCGATGCCTGACGCAATCCCACAGTCTTCAAATGACCGCACTGAATGCCACCGAACAAAAAACGCGACGACGTACCGACCCCTTACCGAATGAAGCGCAGAAAGCTTGATGTCCCGCCCACGTCAAGCTATCCATTTTCTACATTTTCATTGTATCTATTTGTTTTTGTTTCACTAACCTTAGACACAACCAGCGGTTTCGTCAAGTAATGTAATCGGCCTCTCATCTTGCCACAACGATTCGCCACCGGGCCAGGCAGTACAAGTGCAACGACGGCGGTTTATCCCGGTGCTGCGCGCCGGGCAATTTTCAACTGGCGTGGTCGCATCTTGAGCCGGCAGGCTAGAATTCCAACCTTGACTGACCGTCATGAATTGTATCTTGCCTTCACGTCTTTGCCGGCATCAAGGCCCAATGTCCACTCATTCCGCCATCAGAATTCTCCCTGAGCAGCTGACCAACCAAATCGCCGCGGGCGAGGTGGTGGAGCGTCCGGCTGCGGCCGTCAAAGAGCTGCTGGAAAACAGTCTTGATGCAGGCGCGCTGCGGATCGATATTGACCTGGCACAGGGCGGAATCAAGCGCATTCGCGTGGCCGACAATGGCGCAGGCATCGCCGCCGATGAGTTACCGTTGGCACTGGCACGCCATGCAACGAGCAAAATTCGAACACTCGATGATCTTGAGCGCGTGGCCAGCCTCGGCTTTCGTGGCGAAGCGCTGGCGAGCCTGGCGGCCGTGTCGCGTCTGTCAATTGCCACGCGCCAGTCGATTGCGCCGCACGGCACCCGCATTGAGGCGGTGGGCGGTGCGCTATCCGCGATGGAGCCGACCGCGCTTGAAAGCGGCACGGTGGTGACCGCCGAGGATCTGTTTTTCAACACCCCCGCGCGCCGAAAATTCCTGAAAACCGATAGCACGGAATTTGGCCACTGCGAGGACGCAGCATTACGCATTGCCATGGCCGTGCCGCACGTGGCCTTGACGCTGACGCATAACGGACGCCGCCTCTGGCAGTTCGACGCCGGAGAGGCGCGCGCGCGGGTCATTGCCATTCTGGGTGAAGAGTTCATCGGGGCCAGCACCGGCATTGATGTAAGCGTGCCCGCCTTTGGAATTTCCGGCTGGGCGGGATTGCCGCGCTATTCGCGTGCCGGGCGCGATCAGCAATACCTGTTTGTGAATGGCCGCTTTGTTCGCGACAAGTTGCTGAATCACGCGATTCGGGAAGCGTATGCCGACGTACTGCACGGTCACCGTCACCCGGCCTATGCACTATTCATTTCGCTCGACCCGACCATGGTCGATGTGAATGTGCATCCGGCCAAGGCCGAGGTGCGTTTTCGCGATTCACGCGCGGTGCATCAATTTGTATTCCACGCCCTCAATAAGGCGCTTTCCCAACCCGCCACGGCGGCGGCCACACCCGCCGCGAATCCATTTGATTGGGTGAGTGGCAATGCGGCGGTGGAAAATCGGTCGCAGGCATCGCGTGCCGCGCCGGCATCTGGCGCATGGCAGGGTGCGCGCCAAGCGACCTTTGGCGCGTTGGCGGCAAATGAACCGCATGCTTTCTATGAACGTCTGCGCGGCACCGATACCGAAAGCGCTGGCGGCACGATTACGTCGTCTGAACGCGAGGTTTCGGCCCGCACGGATATTCCACCGCTGGGATTCGCCCTGGCGCAGTTGCATGGCGTCTACGTTCTTGCGCAGAATACGAACGGCTTGGTGCTGGTGGACATGCACGCCGCGCACGAGCGCATCGTCTACGAAAAGCTGAAATCAGCGCTCGATTTGAATCAGCTCGCTTCGCAACCGCTAATTTCACCGATTCCGGTACCGCTCGGCGAGCGTGACATGGCGCTGGTGGAAGCACACCTTGAGTTCTTTGCGCGATTGGGATTTGATCTGGCGCCACTTTCGACTCGCGAAATAGCCATTCGCGCGGTGCCGGCCATGTTGCCGAGTCTCGATGCGCCCGCGATGCTGCGGGAACTGTTAAGCGACCTTGCCGAACACGGTGCATCGCGGGCGCTCACTGAAAGACGCGACGAAATACTCGGCACCATGGCCTGTCATGGCGCCGTGCGCGCCAATCGTATGCTGACGGTTCCGGAAATGAATGCGCTCTTGCGTCAGATGGAGGAAACCGAGCGTTCGGGCCAGTGCAATCATGGTCGTCCGACCTGGTATCAGTTTTCGGTGGCGGATCTGGACAAGTTGTTCATGCGTGGTCGCTGATGCCGACGGCGCCGATGAGCGGCCCGCCGGCGATCCTGTTGCTCGGGCCTACTGCCGCCGGGAAGACCGCGCTGGCAATGCATCTGGCGGATCGTTTTCCGGTGGAAATTATCAGCGTTGATTCCGCGCTGGTCTATCGCGGCATGGATATTGGCACCGCGAAACCGGATGCCGCTACACGCCAGCGTTATCCTCATCACCTGGTCGACTTGATTGACCCGACCGACTCGTATTCGGCGGCGCGGTTTTGCGCTGATGCAAAGGTGGCGATGACCCAGATCGTGGCTCGCGGCAAGGTACCGCTTCTGGTCGGCGGTACCATGTTGTATGCGCGGGCGCTACTTGGCGGGCTCAGTGATTTACCTGAGGCAAATGCCAGCGTGCGCGCGGAACTTGAATCGCGGGCTCTGAAGGTCGGTTGGCCGGCGATGCACCAGGAGCTTTTGCGTGTCGATCCACAAACTGCGCAGAGGCTGAAGCCTGCGGACTCGCAAAGAATTCAGCGCGCTCTCGAGGTATTCATGATCACTGGCAGGCCAATTTCGGAACTCCAGATCCGCGCCGCCCAGCCGACACGCTTTGCGTATCGCACACTGATAATCGGCCTGATACCGGGCGATCGTGCGGTGTTGCACCAGCGCATCGCCGATCGCTTTGATGCGATGCTTGCCGAGGGGATCGTCGACGAATTGCGAACACTGCGTGACCGCTATCCGTTGTCGGCGGACATGCCCTCCATGCGTTGCGTCGGTTATCGTCAGGCGTGGGAATTCATCGATGGCAATGTCGACGCGAAATCGCTCCGGGAAAAGGGCATCGCGGCAACGCGTCAACTTGCCAAGCGGCAGATGACATGGCTGCGTTCGATGCGGGACGTTCAGAATGTCGATTGCCTGCACCGCGAACTGACAGGCGTTGTCAGCGAGTGTTGCCTGGAATTCCTGAGTAATTGACGACTCGCCGGGCACCAAAATGGCGCACCGGATGGTGTCGCGCGCGGATGCCAATTTCGGTTGGCGCGGAAACGTGCACCCGCGCGATTGCATTTCGACGAACTAATGCGGCGAACTACTACTCGCCGTGATATTTGAAAGAAAGTTTCATTTTGGCGCGAAATTGAATTTCGCCGGTCTTGCCAACCTTGACATCCAGTTTGGACACTTCCGCGACGCGAATATCGCGCAGTGATTTGGATGCGCTCTTGATCGCGTTGCGGGCCGCGTCTGCCCATGAATCGCTGCTGGTGCCGACGAGTTCGATCACCTTATAGACTGACGAACCTTTTTCTTTCTTGGCCATGTTGTCCTCTTGATTGTTTGCGTTATTCGGACAATCAAATTTACGCCTCGATCGCGCAACTGGCAAGCGGTGCCGTCATTTCCGGGGCGATGACTTTCCGGTTTCAGTTTGCGTGCCGGTGGGCGCGGAGGTGACAGATGCCTCCAGCGTTCCATGCGCGAGGCGAATATTCAGCAGATCCCCGGTCGCTACGCGGCCCGCGTCGCGTAGCACCATGCCCTGATGTTCGACGATGCTATAACCGCGTTCAAGCACGCGTGCCGGATCCAGAAACATCAATGCCTGGTGCGCTGCAACGAATTGCGATCGTATGGAGGCCATTATCGTGGTTCTCACCTGGGTAATTTGTCTTTGCCTTTGTTCGAGGTTGGTTCGCAAACGCCTGATATCAATAACGTTGGCCACAAAGCGCTGACGCAGGATTGCCCGTTGAAATTGGGATGATTCAAGTTGCGTGCGGACGGCACTCCGGGTGCGCGCCGCAATCAGCGCCAGGCGATCATGTTCGCGATGCAAACGCTCGACAGGGGAAATCAGGTTGCGCGCCGCACGATCAAGGCGCTGGCCGGCCGCATCAAGCAAACGGCGCAACGTGCGAGCAAGCGCGACCCGCATGGCGATGGCTTGTGTTCGTAGCTCGACGACATCCGGCGAAACGAGTTCGGCAGCCGCGGTCGGCGTGGGAGCGCGCTGATCCGCGACAAAATCGCAAATCGTGAAATCTGTTTCATGTCCGACACCGGAGACCACGGGAACTCCCCCGTCGTCCTGCAAACGCACGATGGCTCGCGCGACTATTTCCTCATTGAAAGACCAAAGGTCCTCAATGCTTCCACCGCCGCGACAAATAATCAGCGCCTCAATTCTGTCGACGCTCAACCGTGTTCGCACGCTATCGATGGCTGCCGCGATTTCCTGGGCAGATTGTGTTCCCTGCACCGAAGCCGGATAAACGATCACCTGAATCATTGGTGCGCGTCGTTGCAAGGTAGTCAGCACATCACGCAGCGCGGCAGCCTTCAGCGAGGTGACAATGCCCAGCACACGCGGAAACGACGGTAGCGGAAGCTTGCGTTCCATGCCGAAAAGTCCTTCGGCCTGTAGCCGGGCCTTCAGCTGTTCGAAGGCTTCATACAAAGCGCCAAGCCCGGCGCGACGCATGTTTTCCACGCCGAGCTGGAATTCACCTCGCGGCTCATATAGCGAAGGCAGGGCGCGAACTTCCACTTGCATGCCGTTCTCCGGCGTGAATCCGATCGCGGCCGCGCGATTGCGGAACATCACGCAGCGCACTTGTGCGGCGGCATCCTTGAGCGAAAAATACCAATGGCCGCTGGCCGCCCGCATCACATTCGACAATTCCCCCTGATACCCAAAGCAATTCCAGGCTGGCCTCAAGCATATGACGCACCCGCCGGTTTAACTCGGAAACGGCGATCACATTGCGTTGGCGTCCCGCTGTGGCGGCGGGTGCTTGAAACAACGGATAGTCGGCGTCGGAGTCAGGGACAGAAGGCATACGCGATGGTATCACTCGCGCAGTCGATATGAATTGGATAGTGAGCACTTCGGAATTCGGCTGTATCGAAAAACAATCTTGGACGCGACATTGCCAATCGACAGGCTGGAACTCTTTAAGTGTTTGAAAAATATATATATTTCGGGAGTGCAAAATTTAGGCGAAGAAGAAAAAACCGTTACAGTTTCAAGACTTAGGTGATCTGCACCGATGCAATGCACAGAGTTATCCACAGCCACTGTGGATGAATTCTCCGCAATGAGCGTACGCAATTGCTGAGCTTTGTCAGCATTAGTATTTACCAGCCGCGGGCTCGGAATTTGCGTCAACAATTGACGACAAATATTTGTCTCCATTGGAAAAGTTCAGCTTTTCTCGGGGATTTTTTTCGGGGCCAAATTGCATTCGCTACTTGTGAAGGCGGCACGGGTTACGCTAAAGTGCGTGCACTGTTTCCAGCTTTGCGCAGTTACATCCTTTACAAATGGAGTCCGAATTTGCTCACTCTCATTCAAGCGGCCGGTTGGCCCATATGGTTCATTCTTCTGTGTTCGGTTATCTGCGTGGCAATTATTGGCGAACGATTCTGGACGTTGCGCCGTTCCGTTGTCCTGCCCCCGACCTTGTTTCAGGATACCGTGCAGGCTTTTCGCACGCAGGGTCCAAGTGCGGATCTGATTGCCAAACTGAATGAGAATTCTTTTTTGGGGCGCGTATTCGCCTCTGGCCTCGCGAACGTCAAAAGCCCGCGTGAAGTGATGAAAGAATCCATGGAGTAAGCGGGTCGTGCGGTGCTTGTCGATATGGAACGATTCCTGAACGGCCTGGGCACGATTGCGACGGTCTCTCCACTGCTTGGCCTGTTCGGAACCGTGATTGGCATGATCGATATCTTCGGTTCCTCCGGTGCGCAATCACAGAACCCGGGCCAGCTCGCACACGGCATCTCGGTCGCCCTTTACAATACCGCCGGCGGCATCGCCGTGGCGATACCGGCGCTGATTTTTTATCGTCACTTTCGCAGCAAGGTCGATGTAATGGTCGTGGACATGGAGCAGCAGGGCATTCGCCTGGTTGAAACGCTGCACGGTGAGCGATAGTGAACTTCAAGAAAGGCCGTAGCCGCGAAGAGCCGGAAATCAACTTCATTCCGTTGATTGACCTGCTGCTTGTCATCCTGATTTTCCTGATGGTGACGACGACCTATTCGAAATATGCGGAGTTGCAGATCAATTTGCCCGAGGCGTCGGCGGAAAAGGTTCCAGATCGGCCGCAGGTGATCAATATCGGCGTTGATGCCAACGGTAAGTATTCGGTAAATGGCAATGCGACTCCGTTCGCGGGCGTGGATGCATTCGCCAACATACTCAGGGACACCGCCGCCACCGGCAATATGAAAGACCCGGTTATCGCCATTGGAGCTGACGCGGGAGCGACCCATCAGGCCGTGGTCAACGTCATGGAAGCGTCGCGGTTGGTGGGCTTCACCAAGATTTCCTTTACCACTCAGGGCAAGCCCGGCAAGTAGTTTCCGCTGCATCCATTCCATCCCATGGAAGCGTGGCTCCTTCGCGAGTGGCAACGCCAGAGTCCCTGGCAAATATTGCTGCGTCCGATGTCGTGGATTTTTGCCGTGCTGGTTGGTGTGCGAAGCGGACTCTATCGCGCGGGGCTTCTGAAAAATGCGCGCATCACAGTCCCCGTTATTGTTGTCGGCAACATTTCTGTTGGCGGCACCGGCAAGACGCCGGTGGTGCTGGCGATTGCGCAGATACTTGCGCGGTCTGGTCACCGTTGCGGGCTCATTTCTCGCGGCTATTCGCGGCGCGTCGCCGCGGATGTCAGGCACGCGCACGCCGCGAATGTGATTGAGGTCGTTGCCGATAATGCGGGATCCGCCCTGATAAGCGATGAAGCGCAGCTACTGGCGCGGCGTTCCGGCGCACCCGTCTACATTTCGGCTGATCGCGCCAACGCGGCGCAATCATTGCTGCGTGACCATCCTGACGTCGACGTACTTGTTTGCGATGACGGTCTTCAGCACTATGCCCTGCGACGCGATATCGAGATCTGCGTGATTGATGCCACACGCGGCTTTGGCAATGGCGCAATGCTGCCGGCCGGACCGCTGCGCGAACCGACGACGCGGCTGGCGCGGGTCGATGCCATCATCGTCAATGGTATTGCCGCGCTGGAGCAATTTAGTCTCGACGATCTGGCACCCGACGTCCCCGCTTTCCAAATGAAGCTCGGTAGTGAGTGGCTGGTGCATGTACGTGACGGCACTGTCATTTCGATTGAACAAGGACTCGCCGAATTTTCCACCAAGCGCATTCTTGCCTGCGCGGGCACTGGAAATCCTGCGCGCTTTTTTTCGCATCTGGGGGACCTCGGATTCAACGCGGTCGAAACCCGCGCCTTTGGAGATCATCACCCGTTTGTCGAATCTGATTTTGCCCGGCAGAATGCCGAGATAATCGTGATGACGGAGAAGGACGCGGTAAAATGTGGTGCATTCGCCGATGACCGTATGTGGTTCATGCGTGTGGACGCGATCCTTCCCGAGGCGTTTGCTGAATTTGTCATCAAACGATTGTCTGAACTGAAAAAATAGCCATGTCACTTGATCCCAAGCTGCTTGAAATCCTGGTTTGTCCCGTCACCAAGGGGCCGCTGACCATGTCGCCCGACAAGACCGAACTGTTCTCTTTTTCCGCGCGGCTTGCTTATCCGATTCGCGATGGAATTCCGGTGATGCTGGCCGATGAAGCACGAGAATTGCGGGTCGATGAAGTGCGTGGCTGATTGATGTCAGGCAGTTTCATTGCGGTCATTCCCGCGCGGTTCGCGAGTACGCGCCTGCCCGGCAAGCCATTGGCCGACATCGCCGGCAAGCCCATGGTGGTGCGGGTCGCCGAACAGGCTGCAAAGAGCGGCGCACAGCAGGTGCTGATCGCCACGGATCATTCCGACGTGAAACGGGTGGTGGAGCAACATGGCTGGCGTGCATTGATGACGCGCGCCGACCATTTGACGGGCACGGACCGGTTGGCGGAGATCGTCGCACAATTGCAGCTCGGTCACGATGCCGTCGTGGTGAACGTGCAAGGTGATGAACCGCTGGTCGATCCCAACCTGATTCGTGCCGTGGCGGATGCGCTCGGCGAGAATCCGGAGGCCGCGATTGCGACCGCCGCGCACCCGATCAACGACGCACGCGAATTTTTCAACCCCAATGGTGAAAGTGGTCTGTGACGGCAAGGGTTTCGCGCAATATTTCAGTCGTGCGCCCATTCCCTACGCGCGCGACGCGTTTGCATATGACAAGTTGGCGCTGCCGCAAGACTTTCCAGCCCTTCGCCATATTGGCATCTACGGCTATCGGGCCAGCTTCCTGAGGCAATATGCCGCCTTGACGCCCGCGCCGGCCGAGCAATTCGAGGCGCTTGAACAACTGCGTGCCCTCTATCACGGCTACCGAATTGTCGTGACTGTGTGGCATGATGCGTTGCCGCCAGGCGTCGATACGCCTGATGATCTCGAAAGAGTGCGCGCATTGTTCTCCTGACTCGGCGCAATAACCCGGCAAAGCGTGGGCCGATTACCGGTAAAATGGCGCATTCTTAAGAAAACAGGCGAGTGCCGACGATGCGATTGATTTTATTGGGCGGGCCCGGGGCGGGCAAGGGCACTCAGGCGACGTACATCACGGAAAAATTCGGCATTCCGCAAATATCGACCGGTGACATGCTGCGGACGCATGTGAAAAATGCAACCGCACTCGGCGTCGCGGCCAAGAAGATCATGGACTCCGGCAGGCTCATATCGGACGACATTATTATCGGCATGGTCAAGGAGCGCATCAATGAGCCGGATTGCGCAAAGGGCTTTCTGTTCGATGGCGTCCCGCGCACCATCCCGCAAGCCGATGCCATGAAGCAAGCCAGCATTAAAATCGACTACGTGGTCGAGATCGCGGTCGAGGACGCCGAAATCATCGAGCGCATGGCCGGCCGCCGCGCGCATTTGCCATCGGGGCGCACTTATCACATCAAATTCAATCCGCCAAAGGTCGCAGGGAAGGATGACGTGACCGGCGAGGACCTGGTTCAGCGCGAGGACGACAGTGAAGAAACGGTGAAAAAACGCTTGACGATTTATCACGAGCAGACCGAACCCCTGGTTGCGTACTATCGTAAATTGGCGGCAGGTGGTGAGTCCGACGCGCCAAAATATGTCAAGATTCCGGGCGCAGGCAAGGTTGAGGAAATTCGCGACAGAATTTTTGCCGCGCTCAAATAGGCAGGTTCAAATAGGTCGGTTCAATTAGCGGGAACTGCCATTGGCAGTGAGAACATGCGGCTTACAAAATGGTCCCTTGCGTTGCGCTGAGTTCCCCTTGTCAAGATCTTCTCTGGAGTGACTGTGGCTCGAAATGCTTTCTACGCACAATCCGGTGGCGTCACCGCTGTGATCAACGTGTCCGCGCAGGCGGTCATCGAGACCGCGCGCAAGTACCCGAAAAAAATCGGCAAGGTCTATGCGGGACGCAACGGCATCATTGGCGCGTTGACCGAAGACCTGATCGATACCAGCAAGGAACCGCTGGCTAACATCAAGGGACTGGGTCATACGCCTGCAGGTGCGTTTGGCTCATGCCGATACAAGTTGAAATCGCTGGAGCAGAATCGCCGCGAATACGAGCGCCTGATCGAGGTTTTCAAGGCGCACGACATCGGCTATTTTTTCTATAACGGCGGGGGTGATTCCGCCGACACCTGCCTGAAAATTTCGCAGTTGTCCGAGGCGATGGGCTACCCTCTCATCGCAGTGCACGTGCCCAAGACGGTCGACAACGACTTGCCGATTACCGATTGCTCACCGGGATTTGGCTCGGTCGCGAAATATGTGGCGGTATCGATGCGCGAAGCCGGCCTTGACGTGGCCTCGATGGCCAAGACGTCGACCAAGGTGTTCGTGCTCGAAGTCATGGGCAGGCACGCGGGGTGGATCACGGCGGCTTGCGGCCTGGCGGCGGAAAAACAGGGCGATGCACCGCATATCCTGTTATTTCCGGAAATCGTTTTCGATCCTCAAAAATTCCTGGCTAAAGTTGATGCGACCGTGCGCAAGCATGGCTTCTGCGCGGTTGGTGTGTCGGAAGGCCTCCACAACGCCGATGGCAAATTTGTTTCCGAAACAGGTCTGGTTGATGCGTTCGGCCACGCCCAGCTTGGTGGTGTGGCGCCGGTGATTGCCGACCTCGTCAGGAAAGAGTTGAAACTCAAATATCACTGGGCCGTGGCGGATTATCTACAGCGCGCCGCGCGGCACATTGCGTCGAAAACCGACGTCGAGCAAAGCTACGCCTTGGGCAAGGCGGCCGTCGAGTACGCAGTCAAAGGAATGAATGGCGTGATGCCGGCAGTCAAGCGTCTGACTTCGAAACCGTACAAATGGGAGATCATTCCGGCACCGCTCACCGAAGTCGCCAATCGAGAAAAGAAAATGCCGCGGGATTTTATTACGCCGGACGGATTTCATATCACGCAGAAATGCCGCAACTACCTGCAACCGCTGATTGCCGGGGAGGCGTATCCGCCGTATGAAAATGGCCTGCCGCGCTATGTGACCTTAAAGAATCCCGCTGTCAGGAAGCTACTGAAGCCGTTCGCTTTGTAGCAAACCCTAGCATTGGCGAGCTTCTTGTGGCGAAAGTGCCCGGAAAGCCTCGTCATTGCTGGAGTTTTGCCTTTTAGAAGTCAACGTTGCATTGCTGTGGCTGCCGTGTTTCGACAGTCTAAAAGCACTCGATTGAAATTCCTTCATCTGTTAAAATTGTGCGTTTTTTCACAGCTTTAGCTTCATCAAAGACGGCAGATCCTCAAGCATTTGCGTCGAATCGCAACAACCTCACTGGGAGTGAATAAATGGACAACGGACTAATCTTCGCCCTGGCCTGCGCGCTGTTGGCGCTGGCGTATGGTGCCTGGCAGACCAAATGGATCCTGTCGCAACCCGACGGCAACGATCGCATGCGTGAAATCGCGGCGGCGATTCAGGCCGGCGCGCAAGCGTATCTTAATCGTCAGTACACGACTATCGGCATGGTCGGTGTGGTGCTATTTGTGGTGATCGGTTTCCTGCTCGGCTGGACGACGGCGGGTGGCTTTGCCATCGGCGCGATCGCCTCGGGCCTTGCCGGCTACATCGGCATGAATGTATCCGTGCGCGCCAACGTGCGCACGGCGGAAGCTGCTCGCAACGGCGTGAATGCAGCGCTCAACATCGCTTTCAAGGGCGGCGCAATTACTGGCATGCTGGTGGTTGGCCTGGGCCTGATGTCAGTGGTGGGCTTCTACTATTTCCTGGTAGGTAGCGGCGCGCACGGCGCCAAATTGAGCGACCTCATCAAGCCGATGATTGGTCTCGCCTTCGGCTCATCGCTGATCTCGATATTTGCGCGTTTGGGTGGTGGTATTTTCACCAAGGGCGCGGACGTTGGCGCCGACCTGGTCGGCAAAGTCGAAGCCGGGATTCCCGAGGACGATCCGCGTAACCCGGCGGTGATCGCCGATAACGTCGGCGACAACGTCGGCGATTGCGCGGGCATGGCAGCGGACTTGTTTGAAACCTACGCGGTGACCATTATTGCGACGATGGTTTTGGGCGCTTTGCTGATTCCCGGTACATATGCGGTCAATGCAGTGGTCTATCCACTGGTGCTGGGCGGATTCGCGATCATTGCTTCCATTATCGGCACCTGGTTCGTCAAGGCTTCCGACGACAAGCACATTATGTGGGCGTTGTACAAAGGCCTCATTGTTGCGGGCGTTATTGCGCTGGCGGCGTTCTATCCGATCACGAAATGGGTCATGGGTGATGTGGTCTCGCAAAGCCCGCTCTACAGCGTGATGAACCTGTGGCTTTGTTCGGTGGTAGGCCTTGGACTCACGGCCTTCCTGGTATACGTGACGGAGTACTACACCGGTACGCAATTCGGTCCGGTGCAGCACGTCGCCGAAGCGTCAACCAAAGGGCACGCGACCAACATCATTGCCGGTATCGGTGTGTCCATGCGTTCGACCGCCTGGCCAGTGCTGGCCGTGTGTGTGGCGATTTTCGCCGCGTATACGCTTTCCGGTTTGTATGGTATTGCGATTGCTGCGACCTCCATGTTATCCATGGCCGGCATCATCGTCGCCCTTGACGCCTATGGCCCGATCACCGACAACGCCGGCGGTATTGCTGAGATGTCGGCGATGCCGAAGGAAGTGCGCAATGTGACTGATCCACTGGACGCGGTCGGCAACACCACCAAGGCGGTGACCAAAGGCTACGCTATCGGCTCGGCCGGTCTTGCTGCATTGGTGCTGTTCGCGGATTTCACGCACAAGTTGGAAGAAACCGGTCGCCATCTGACCTTTGACCTATCCGATCCGGCGGTCATTATCGGCCTGTTCGCGGGCGGCATGATTCCTTATTTGTTCGGCGCCATGGCGATGGAAGCGGTCGGCCGCTGCGCGGGTGCGGTGGTCGAGGAAGTTCGCCGCCAGTTCCGCGAAATCAAAGGCATCATGGAAGGCACTGCCAAGCCGGATTACTCCCGGGCGGTTGACCTGCTGACCAAGGGCGCGATCAAGGAAATGATCATCCCCTCGCTGCTCCCGGTGCTGGCGCCGATTGCGATCGTCGTGATCGTTGGTGGTGCAATGGGTCTGGATAACGGCATCAAGGCACTGGGTGGCATGCTGATGGGCACCATCATCACCGGCTTGTTCGTCGCGATTTCGATGTGTACCGGCGGCGGTGCATGGGATAACGCAAAAAAATACATTGAAGAAGGCAACCACGGCGGCAAGGGCAGCGATGCACACAAAGCCGCAGTGACTGGCGACACTGTTGGCGATCCGTACAAAGATACGGCCGGACCAGCGGTGAATCCTCTGATCAAGATCATCAACATTGTCGCGTTGCTGATCGTGCCGCTGTTTGGCACGGCGGCAGATCATGCGCCGAAGACGGTAGTCCCCGTAAAGGTTGAAGCCAAGGCCCCGCCAGCCGCTACGATTGCCGCCGTGCCTGCCGCTGCAGTCGCAGTTGCGCCCGTTATGTCCTCGCCCGCCGCGGCCAAGCTCTATTTCGATTCAGGCAAGACGGAATTGAGTGCGGACGCCACCAAGGCTCTCGATTCGATCATTACTTTCGCGAAAGCGAATAGTGGTGCCAAGCTGGCGATTTCGGGTTTCCACGATGCAACCGGCTCACTGGAAAAAAACCAGGAAGTCGCCAAGGCCCGCGCGTTGGGCGTGCGTAGTGCGCTCAAGGCCGCAGGGATTGCCGAAGATCGGGTGGAAATGAAGAAACCGGAACAGACCCAGGGTGGTGCGGACAATGCAGAAGCGCGACGCGTTGAAGTGAGTGTCGTCAAGTAAGGTTTCACTCAAGCGATATAAAAAACGCCGGGCTTGCCTGGCGTTTTTTTATGCCATCCGTGCGGCACGGCAGCTGTTGTCGAGTGCACTATGTAGACGGCAGCTTGTATGATTTGAATTCTTCACGCAGTTTGGTCTTCAGGAGTTTCCCGGTCGCCGTATGCGGCAATTGGTCCACAAACACGACGTCGTCGGGCATCCACCACTTGGCGATCTTTCCCTGCAGGAACCCAAGTAACTCTTCCTTCGTCACTTCGGCGTCCTTCTTCTTCACAACAATCAATAGCGGGCGCTCGTCCCATTTCGGATGAGCAACCCCGATGACGCCTGCCTCAAGCACGGCGGGATGTGCGACCGCAACGTTCTCCAGATCGATCGAGCTAATCCACTCCCCACCGGACTTGATGACGTCCTTGGAGCGATCAGTGATTTGCATGAAACCATCGGCATCGATCGTGGCCACATCGCCGGTAGCAAACCATCCGTCCTGAAGCGCGGTTTCTGTTTCCCTGAAGTAATGTTCCACAACCCAGGGACCGCGAACCATCAAGTTGCCGAAGGCCTTGCCATCGTGAGGCAGCGCCTTGCCTTCACCGTCGAGAATCTCCAGTTCCACGCCAAAGATCGGACGGCCTTGTTTGACCTTGATGGCAAACTGCTCGGCCGCGCTGAGTTTGAGATGCTTGCCTTTCAGCCGGCACATGGTGCCCAGCGGTGACATTTCAGTCATGCCCCAGGCGTGGACGACTGTCACGCCGTAGTCTCGTTCGAAGGATTCAATCATTGCCGGTGGGCATGCCGATCCCCCGATGATGGTTTCGCGGAAGGTGCTGAACTTGAGGTTGTGCGATTTGACATGGTTTAGCAGCCCCATCCACACCGTCGGCACACCCGCACTCACAGTCACGCCTTCTTCTTCAAACAGGCGGTGAAGACTTGCGCCATCCAATGCCGCGCCGGGCATCACCAGTTTGGCGCCCGCCGCCGCACAGATGTAGGGGAGTCCCCATGCGTTCACATGGAACATGGGGACAACAGGGAGCACGACATCCTGCGATTTGAGGCAAAACGCGTCAGCGGACATCGCACCCATGGTATGAAGGAGCGTCGAACGGTGTGAATACAGCACGCCTTTCGGGTTGCCCGTGGTACCCGACGTATAGCACAGGCTGGACGGCGTGGTCTCATCGAATTCGGGCCACGCGAAGTCGTCACTTTCTGCCGCCAGCAGCTCTTCGTAACACAACAGGTTGGGGATGTTGCCTGACGGCATGTGCGCCCGATCTGTCATGGCCACGAAGCCTTTCACCCCTTTGAGCAGCGGCGCGAGTTTTTCCACCAGCGGCGCGAAAGTGAGATCGAAAAACAGATACTGGTCATCGGCATGATTGGCGATGTAAGTTATCTGCTCTGGAAACAGACGCGGGTTGATCGTGTGGATCACGGCACCCATGCCGGAAACGCCGTAGTACAACTCGAAATGCCGGAAACCGTTCCAGGCCAGCGTGCCGATGCATGCGCCGCGCGTAACGCCCAGTCGGGTAAGTGCATTGGCCAGACGCTTCGCGCGTTGCAATGCTTCACGGTAGCCATAGCGATGCAACTCAAAATTCGCGCCACCTTCCACCGTGCGAGAGACGATTTCAGTGCCGGCATGGCAGCGCGCGGCATGTTCTAGAAGCGACGAAATCCGCAGCGGGTGCTGCATCATGCTGGATAACATATTTCCCCCCGTCCAAGTCTTTCAACGTATTGTGGCACAGGTGCACGCTCGAATTTGGCTGGAGTATGCATGCATAAAATTCTGCAATGTAGTGTATTGATCGCAATCGAAATTGCGCTTTCATTGAACAGCGGTGCTTTGCGCGCGGGCGATATCGCGATTTCCGTGATACCACCGGTGTACGCCGGCAGGAATCTGTCGTTTGACCCGATTGTCCTCCCGCCACTTGAGCCGTCAGTTGCGCGTGCCACTTCGAAGTCTTACCAGTCATTGTTGCTGAACTGCAACAAGGTTGATCAAGCTCGCCAGAGCTTGAGTGAGGCCCAGCAAAACGGCGCGCGACAAATTCCCGTGGCTTCTGGCTTTGGCTCCTTGTCCGTCAACCCACCTTCACAGGATGCGCTTTATCATATCGCCCGTAACCAGGAACGATTCAACACGCTTTCACAGCGCTTCCAGTGTCTGGCGCGGTAGCCTGTTTCGTATATTGCGTTACCAGTGCGCCGCGCGCAACGGTCCGTCAGATGGGGCTCAGAATATTGCTGCCACGCCGGGCTGCGCGGCAAATGCGAGTGACCACTGATCCAAGGCCGGTGGCAATGAGAATTGCACCTCATCACGAAGGAAATCGACGGTCGCATTGATGACGCCAGAATCGCGCAGCACCTTGCGGTGACCAAGTCCAAAAGTGCGTTTGAAGCGGGCATCGGGCCATGCGCGGGCGACGGCGAGTCCGCTTTCGATACGAACATCGCGATCGTGCTGGTCGTGAATAATCAGCGCCTTTGCCTTTATCGACGCGGCGGCACGAGGCATTTCAAACTCAGACCATGCCATGCCGATTTTCTGCTCAAGACGCCATTGCATGGCCGCGCGAATACGTTCGGATAGTCCCAGCGTTCGCGCAAAGAATCGCGAATAGCGAATGAGAGAAGCCGGCGGCGCGATCTGCACCACGCGGATATTTTGCAAATGTGTGAGGTCATGCCTGAGTGCGATGCCGATTCCGGCGCAGCCGAGCGAGTGCCCGACGAATCCGGCGATGGTCACGCCCTGTTTTTCGAGATACGTGACTGCTGCCACAACACCCTTGGCGAAATAGGTGATGGGCGCTTCCCTGCCGTCAGAATAGCCATGGCTGACATGATCAAACAGCAACACTTGATATCCGGCACTTGTCAATGCGGGCACGAATTCGCGGAACTGGGCGCCGCGCCCACCCGAGCCATGGCTGGCGACAATTGCCGGATGCGCCGCGTCGCCATAACGCCATGCCGCAAGCTTGCCTATTGGTGTGGCTATGCTGGCGCGAATGCCATGCGTCAGCGTCTGCAATTCGGGTGGGGTGTGCCGAATGCGTGGCGGCGTGATGAACCATTGTGTTGCTCTTCGTGCGGTCCAGGCGGGCGCAATGACCGCAGCCAGTGACATGCCAGCACGGGTAAAAAATTGCGATAAATTAAGACGAACGATCGTGCTATTAAATGGTATTGAAAGTGCATGAGCCATGTTGAACTCCTTGATCTTTACTGGCGGGTGGAAGAGGCTGCGTTGGGTTGGCTGCCGGGCGCTTGGAGAGGTGTTAGCTTTGTTGACACCAGCGCTGATGCAAATAGGCGATCGAATGCTTTTTTGGCGCGCGCATTTGCTTGATCGTCGCGGAACAGATTGCGTGAGCGGTAACAGGAAGCGATGACGCCAAAAAACTCGAAGGCCATTTGTTCAGGATCGGTATCGGCGGCAAATTCACCGGTGTCGATCGTCATCTGAATGGACTTCACGAGGCTCTCTTGCATGTGTTGCATGTGTTGCACCAGGGCGTCGCGTACGGCGCCCGGCTTGTCGTCGAATTCGGTAATGGCGGTCATCATTGGGCAGCCGGCCAGATCGCAACGCGCCGTCCAGGTTAGCCAGTTATCACACATTGCGGTCAGCCGTTGCAGGCCGCGCGGTGCACTCAACGCGGGCAGTGTTGTCACTTCGTTGAAGCGTCGAATGGCTTCATCGAGCGTGGCAATCTGCAGTTCTTCCTTCGATCCGAAATGCGCGAATAGTCCGCTCTTCGACATGCCGGTTTTTTCGGCCAACGAGCCGATTGTGATGGCTTCAAAGCCCTCGGCGCTCGCATGCTTGAGCGCCGCTTTCAGGATCGCAGTTCGGGTTTCCTCACCCTTTGAAGGGCGGACCGGGAAATTTGTTGCGGAATTCATACCCAAATAATAGAACGATCGTTCGTTTTATGTCAACGACTTCATGAGAGTTTCACCGCAGGCAGAAACCCTAGCAAGGACGAGCTTTGCAGGCTATTTTCTGCTGGTAAGCCGCGCCAGTGCTAGAGTTCGTCGATCCACGGACAATCGAATGCGGCGATGACCTAACGCCGCTGCTTCAGCCATTCGAGCAACTTCAGCGAAGAAAGGGCCGGACTCATGAGGTAACCTTGGGCAACATCGCAACCCATTTTCTTCAGATCTTTGAATGTCGCCTCGTCCTCGACTCCCTCGGCGACGACCGAGAGCTCGAAGTTATGCGCGAGATCGATCACGGAGCGCACGATTTGCTGATCGCCTTTGGATTCGCGCATGTGCTGTACGAACGATTTATCAATCTTGATTTCGTCGAGCGGGAACTTCTTCACGTACGAAAGTGAAGAATAGCCGGTCCCGAAATCGTCCACCGACAAGCGCACGCCCAATTGCTTGAGACGTTTCATTACGGCGAGTGATTGTTCGGCATCGTCAATGGTCGCGCTTTCCGTGATTTCAAGCGTAACTTTTGACGGGTCCGATCCCCACGTACCAATGGTCTGCGAGATGATGTCCGGCAGGTCGGAGTCGATCAACGTGACCGTCGATAGATTGATGGCGACCCCAAGATCCACCCCGAGATGTTTCCATTCCGACTGGTGACGCAATACCGTGCCCAACACCCAGGTGGTGAGGCCGCCGATCATGCGATTGGCTTCGGCAACACGGATGATGGTAGGGGGCGAAATTGGCCCACGATCGGGCAATGTCCAGCGCAGCAAGCCTTCAACCGAATGGCAAACACCGGTTTTGATGTTGACCTTCGGTTGATAGTGCACTTCCAACTGATTGGTTCGAATAGCCTCGCGTAACGGCTCTTCAAGGCCGAGGTAGGCATCGGTATCACGCCGGTCCTCGCGCTGAAACACATGCTGCGCGACATCGCGGGTGCGGGCGATGCGTTTGGCAATATCAGCGTGCACGACCAGCTCTTCCGCATCCTCGGCGTGGTCGGGAAAATACGCAATGCCAACGACCGGCCTGACGCTGGTTGGCAAGCCATCGAAATCAAACGGTGACTCGAGCACCTGCTGCAATTTTCCTGCCGCCAGCCAGGCTTGCGCGCCGGTTTTGATGTTGGGCAGGATCACGCACAATTTTTCGTCCGACAGTTGAACGAATCGATCCGCCGGTCGAAGCGCATCGGGCAGGCGCTTCAACGCCTGCCGCATGATTTCACTCGTCGGCACACCAAACAGCGCGTCGAGCCGGTCACCACGGGCGAGCGACACGATCAGCACGGCAACCGTGCGCTGCGAAATGCGCGCGTGGTCAATGGCGTTGGCAAGGGTGGATCGCAAACTGCCTCGGGGTAGTTCCCGGTTGATTGCGTCGCGGGTGACCGGTATTGATGTAGAAGATCGAGATGATGGCGGGAAGCCTTGCGAAGTCATGGCATTCAGGCCAGATAGAATTCGCTGGGGTCGAGCCCGTATGAATTGCTCGGCAGCCCTCTGCGGATGTATGCAGGATTCTCGGAAACATCGTAGAGCAGATCGCGCATGCCGGGATGCTTGCAGTGCGTCTTGTCGGCCTCGGCAACCACCAGTACTTTCGGACGCAGCCGCTTCAGTTTGCTGTGCGTCACGACAACCGCGACTTCACCGGTGGAAAGTTCCACCAGGCTGCCCACGGGGAACACGCCGATCGACTGGATGAACTGCTCGACCATGTCCGCATGGAACTGCGTGCCGCTCCAGTTGGAGAGCATTTGCAGGGCCTCGTGGGGCGAAATGGCTTCGGAATAGGGGCGGTGTTTGGTGACCGCCGCGTAGGTATCGGCAATGGCGCTCATGCGGCCAAAAATGCTGATCGCGTCACCCGGCAAGTTCTTCGGATAACCCGTGCCGTTCATGCGTTCGTGATGTTGCGCGATCCCTTCCAGCACGTCGGGATGGAGATTGGGGGTCTGACTGAGGATCTCGAGACCCAGGTCAACGTGGTCCTTGATCAACTCGAACTCATCTGAACTGAGTCGCGCATCTTTGTCGAGGATCTCCTTCGGCAGTTTGATTTTGCCAATATCCAGCAGCAATCCCAACATTCCCAAATGTGAAAGCTGATCCTTTGGATAACCCAAGTGCCGCCCGAAGGCAACCAGGTTGACCGCCACCGACAGGCCGTGGTCATAGACCGTCAAATCCTTTTCGCGCATACGCGCCACCCACATCAACGCATCGGGGTTGCGCACCATGCTTTCGACCATGTCGTTGACGACCTCTTCGACCGTCTCGATTTGCAGACCGCCGCCGGCACGAATGTCCTCGACCACCCGCTGCAATAGCTGTGTGCTACGTTCAAATGCGACGGTCGCGCGGCCAATCTCTTCCTCGACCGGCTGCGAGTCCTCATAAATGGTAAGTTGTACCGATTCCGGGATGAATGCGGCACGCACGTGAACCGGCTGTTCAGGGACGAATTCCGGCACGTCATCGTCGGCCATCTCGTCCGGGTTTTTCGAAAACAATCCGGACACACCCTCACGCAGTTTCCCCCATAGGCCGCGCACGCTCGGGCCAGGTTCGGCACTCTCACCCCCGGCGCCGCGCCGTGACGGGGCGGCAGGCTCCAACTGGTGCCGGAACGAGGAATTGCCTGCATTGTTGCGGCTATCCTTGATCGGCATGGCGAATTCCCGGGAACTGGCCTGGCCAGCATCGGGTTTGAGCGGTTTTGCCGGCAGTGGCGCGCCCGCGGGCGGGCGCCCCGGCAACCGTTGACTTTCCGGAAGTCACGGTTGTTACGGGCGTTGTTGTTCGATTGACAGATACGCGCGGATCGGAGCCGAGGTCGCGGCGCGGAATCGGCACTTTCTTGACAGGGGCGCTATATTCAGGACCCACTGAGCGTTGCGGATCAATCAATACCCACTTGCAAAGATCGCGCAATTGCCGAATCTGTCCTTCGTCTTCAATCAGGAATCCCTGCAAGAGGAATGGCGTGTCGATCCACGGGCGGTCCAGATCGGCAATGAACATGCCGAGCTTGATATCTGGTGCATTCACCTTTTGAGTCATGGGTGCGCTGGCTACAATAACAATGAGTTGGTAAACAGTGGGAAAACAGTTGGAAAACGGTAACAAGACTGCGGTGCAACAGTTTACGTCGATACATGTGCCGGCGGGACCATCCAGGCGAAAGTTTATTTGGATTGAACGGATCCGGCAAAGTTGCGAAAAAGTGATCAGATTTTCTTGCGGTTTGGCAATTGCAAGGAATCCGATTATCCTCGCGCATCCGTTATTTGCAAAATTGCCTCGAAAGTACTTTTCACAGTGAATTTTATACTGCTTGCGACCAGTGGCGGCGCCCGTCGCGGAAGACTCACGCTCGCCCACGGCGTCGTCGAAACGCCGGTCTTCATGCCGGTTGGCACCTATGGTTCGGTAAAGGGCATGAGCCCAGCCGAATTGACGGAAATCGGTGCGCAAATCGTGCTGGGTAATACCTTTCATTTGTGGCTGCGCCCGGGAACGGATGTCATCAGCAAGTATCAAGGGCTGCACAAGTTCATGGCCTGGAACAAGCCGATCCTGACTGATTCCGGCGGATTTCAGGTTTGGAGCCTGGGAGAGTTGCGAAAGATTTCCGAGCAGGGTGTTGCGTTTCAGTCACCGGTGAATGGGGACAAGTGCTTCCTGTCGCCGGAAGTATCGATGCAGATTCAACGAGCGCTGAACTCGGACATTGTCATGATCTTCGATGAATGCACCGCCCACCCGGCCACGCCGGAGGAGGCGGCGGCGTCGATGCGATTGTCGCTGCGATGGGCGCAACGCTGCAAGGACGAATTTGTGCGCCTCGAAAATCCAAACGCGTTGTTCGGCATTGTGCAAGGCGGTATGTACGAGACCTTGCGCGATGAATCGCTCGCGGAATTGCGGGACGTCGGTTTTGACGGATATGCCATCGGTGGCTTGTCGGTGGGGGAACCGAAGGAAGATATGCGCCGCGTGCTGGCACATACGGCGCCGCAGTTGCCGGTCGACAAGCCTCGCTACCTGATGGGCGTCGGCACGCCGGAGGATCTGGTGGAATCGGTTGCCGAAGGCGTGGACATGTTTGATTGCGTCATGCCGACCCGCAACGCCCGAAATGGCTGGTTGTTTACCCGGTTGGGCGACATCAAGATACGCAACGCCCGTTACAAGGACGATACTCGTCCGCTTGACGAGGCCTGCAATTGCTACACGTGCCGGAATTTCAGCCGCGGGTATCTGCATCACCTGCAGCGCATCAATGAAATGCTTGGTGCGCGACTGAATACCATTCATAACCTGCATTACTATCAGGAATTGATGCGGGAAATGCGCGATGCCATCGAGAGTGATTGCTTCGCGGAATTCGCCAAGCGCTTTCATGCCGACAGGCAGAGTGGCCCCGCATGAACTGATATAATTTCAAGTTAACTTTTTGAGTTGGCGGCACAGTGACCGTTTTCAAGGATCTTGAAAGCGTATTCAATCGTCTCCAGCTTGATTTATCTCGAATTATTCCTGTTTTCGGAGACCTTTCATGATCAGTAACGCCTACGCTCAAGCTGCATCACCCGCCACGCAGGGTGATCCGCTACCGAGCATTTTTATCATCATCGGCATGTTTGTGCTGATGTATTTCCTGATGATTCGCCCGCAGCAAAAGAAGGCCAAGGAACACAAGCTCATGGTTGATGGACTTCAGAAGGGCGACGAAGTGATTGCAATGGGCATCATCGGCAAGATCACCAAAATCAGCGATGGCTACATTGGCCTGGAAGTATCGGCCAACAATGTGCTGAACATTCAGAAGCAGGCAGTGACGACGTTGCTGCCAAAAGGAACATATAACGACATCACAAAGTGACGCGATGATCGGCAAAGCCGATAACCGGGTCATCCTGAGCTGGCCGCGGCGCAGGATCTCGTCGCCGTGTAGCAACATCCGCAGAAGTTCTTGAGGTTCAAATGAACAAATATCCTGTCTGGAAGTACATCGTTATCTCGGTCGCCCTGGTGGTTGCCTTTCTCTACGCATTGCCGAACTTCTACGCTACGGTACCAGCGGTTCAGGTCGCCGGGCTTCGAGCGGTAAAAGCTGACGCCACCACCTTGAAGGCGGTCGAGGCGGCACTAAAAGAGTCGAATATCGAGGCGACCAGTTTGCAACTCGACGGCGAGGTACTGAAAGTCAAGTTCAAGGACTCAGGCACGCAGTTGCAGGCACGCGAAGCCATCCAGAAAAAAGTCGGCTCGAGCTATGTGGTCGCACTCAATCTCATGTCCAATTCGCCCGTGTGGCTTTCCGCCATCAACGCGCTGCCGATGTACCTGGGGCTTGATTTGCAGGGTGGTGTCCATTTCCTTATGCAGGTAGATATGAAGGCGGCGGTCGACAAGGCGGTTGACCGTTACACCGGCGATATCAGGACCCTGCTTCGCGACAAGAAAGTGTTCTACGGCGGCATCGCCCGTGAAGGCGAGCGGGTGGTGGTTCGCTTCAAGGAAAAGGCAGAATTATTGCGTGGCCAAAAGGAAATCAATACGCAGTTACCAGAATTGCAACTTCGCGAAACCGAGGTTGGTGGCGAATTTGTGCTGACGGCACTGATGAAGCCGGAAACGCTGAAAGCGCTGCAGGACACCGCACTACAGCAAAATATTACGGCCTTGCGCAAACGGGTCAATGAACTTGGCGTCTCGGAACCAATTGTTCAGCAGCAGGGCGCGGATCGCATACTCGTCCAGCTGGCGGGAGTACAGGACCCGGGGCGCGCGAAAGATGTTATCGGACGTACCGCAACACTGGAATTGCGGCTTGTCGCCGAAGATCAGATGAGCGGCGGCACGTTTGAACGTTTCCGCACCGAGCCGGCACCGTTCAACACCGAAAAAATGATTGGCGCGCAGGGCGAAATTGTTCTGGTGAAGAAGCAGCTCGTCATCACCGGCGACAAGGTAACCGACGCGCAGCCCGGCTTCGATCAGCAGACCAGTCGCCCGGTGGTAAATGTGCGGCTGGATGCTGCCGGCGGGCGCGTCATGCTGCAAACGACCCGCGAAAACGTTGGCAAGCGCATGGCAATGATCTTGATCGAAAAGGGAAAACCAGAAGTGCTGACATGGCCGGTGATCAATGGTGAATTCGGCCCGCAATTCCAGATTACCGGCGGCTTCACCACGCCGGAAGCCAAGAATCTGGCGTTGCTGCTGCGCGCGGGTGCGCTGGCCGCGCCGATGGAAATCATCGAGGAGCGTACCATCGGGCCCAGCTTGGGCGCGGACAACATCGAGAAAGGCAAGAACTCGCTCCTGCTCGGTTTTGCGCTGATTACAGTCTTCATGATCGTGTACTACATGTTGTTCGGCGTCGTGTCGGTAACGGCGCTGGCGTGTAACCTGTTCTTTCTGGTTGCATTGTTGTCGATGCTGCAGGCAACACTGACGCTACCAGGTATTGCCGCCATCGCGCTGGCACTCGGCATGGCGATCGATGCAAACGTGCTGATCAACGAACGTATCCGCGAGGAGCTTCGCAACGGCATGTCACCGCAAATGGCGATTCAGGCGGGATACGATCGTGCCTTGGATACCATTATCGATTCGAACATCACCACCTTGATTGTCGGGTTCGCGCTGCTAATCTGGGGTTCCGGCCCGGTGAGGGGTTTTGCCGTGGTGCACTGTCTTGGCATTCTCACATCGATGTTTAGTGCGGTGATGGTTTCGCGCGGGCTGGTGAACCTTATCTACGGGGGCAAAAAGAAAGTGGCAAAACTGTCAATTGGCAATGTGGTCTGGCATAAAGATGCCGGCCAGTCGCCCGCCAAAGCGTAGTTCAATCCTGCGTGGATAACCCGGAATAGATAGGAAGCAACATGGAGTTTTTCAGAATCAAGAAATCGATCCCGTTCATGCGCCACGCGCTGGTGTTCAACGCGATCTCGTTTATCACCTTCCTGCTGGCGGTGCTTTTTCTGGCCACCAAGGGCCTGCACTATTCCATCGAATTTACCGGCGGTACGGTGATTGAGGCGCCCTTCAAGCAAGCCGCGGATCTTGAGAAAATTCGCACGGACCTGACGCAAAAGGGTTTTCTCGACGTCACCGTGCAGAATTTCGGTTCCGCCAAGGACGTACTGATTCGCCTGCCGTTGCGAACCAGCACCGGCAACCAGAATGAGGCGATGGAGAAGCAGAAGAACACCATTATCGAGACGCTGATCCCGCTAGGTCTGGATTACGACCTGGAATTGGCCAAGACCGATCCCAAGGCGAACAAACTGCGCGTGGAGTTTGTTGGCGGGCAGGTCGGCAAGGAACTGGCGTACGACGGCAGTATCGCGTTGCTGGCGGTATGTATCGGCATCATGGCCTATCTGGCGATCCGGTTTGAGTGGCGGTTTGCGGTTGCCACGATCATTGCCAACTTGCACGATGTGGTCATCATTCTTGGATTCTTTGCGTTCTTTCAATGGGAGTTTTCGTTGCCGGTATTGGCGGCAGTACTTGCCATTCTTGGTTATTCCGTAAACGAGTCGGTTGTGGTATTTGATCGCGCACGTGAAAATTTCCGCAAAATGCGCAAGGCGACTACATCAGAGATTCTCGATGCGGCAATTACCGGAACGATTTCCCGCACCATCATCACCCACGGGCTCACGCAGCTAATGGTCCTGGCGATGCTCTTTGTCGGCGGACAAAGCCTGCATTACTTCGCGTTGGCCCTGACAATCGGTATTTGCTTCGGTATTTATTCTTCGGTGCTTGTCGCCTGCCCTATCGCCAAGTACCTAGGCGTTTCGCGCGAGGATTTTGTGAAGCCGGTAAAGAAGGAAGGCGAACCCGAAGTGATTTCGGCGCAACCATAGAAAACCTTAACGAGCTTTAACGCCAAACCGAACGCCGAAGTTATTGAAGGGCCAAGTATGGAATGGCTGCTGTCAGCGATCGATGTGGTATTGCACCTTAGCCGCTACCTCGCCGAATGGACCGTGCTTTACGGGCCGTGGATCTACGGCATTCTGTTTTTGGTCATCTTTGCAGAAACCGGATTTGTAGTCACGCCGTTTCTGCCGGGCGACTCACTCCTGTTTATTGCGGGGTCGTTGGCAGCGCTGGGCAGCATGAATGTTCATCTGCTGGTGCTGCTCTTGTTCAGCGCAGCCGCGCTGAGCAATATCGTTAACTATGAAGTAGGGCGCATCCTCGGCATGAAGTTCTTTGCCGACGAGAAATCGCGCTGGCTTAATCCGCATTACATCGAGCGTACCCATGCGTTTTTCGAGCGCTGGGGCGGGCTGGCGGTGGTGCTGGCGCGCTTTGTGCCATTTTTTGCGAACCTATGTGCCGTTTGTGGCCGGTTTGGGTGCGATGTCGCGCGTGACATATGTCAGTTATACGTTGATCGGCGCGGCGCTTTGGGTAGGTTCGCTAACCTACCTGGGCTATTTTTTCGGCAACATTCCGTGGGTCAAGTCAAACCAGGGGCTATTGGTAATCGCGATCGTGATTGTCAGCGTGCTGCCGGTAATCGCTGGCTTGGTCAAGGCGCGGCTGACTTCCGCGCCGGCGAAATCACGCTCGGTGCGGTGAGATTCGCATACGCAATTGCCGCAAAGTAGAACGCACATGAAAGTGCAATTTCGATGCTTGCCAGTGTCGATGAAGGTGGCTTGTCCGACCAAGCACGCACCACGCCTTCGATGAAGTACAGCAGGATAAGCATTGAAGACCACTGAAAGGTGTAGCGCTTGCCGCGTAGTATGCCGAACAGTGGCAACAACAATGGCAACACCTTCAGCATCAGCCATGAACCACTTGGCCTGATGGGCGCCAGAAAGGTTTCCCACGTGATGCACAAGGCGATCAGCGCAATGAGTGTGATAATCGCGATGCCATGGCAAAGCCTAGCCATGGATGGGTTCGCCTGCATTGGCATGCCTATGCCGCCAATTTCAATGCGGTGACGGCGAGCCTTTTTCCCAGCGCAAAGGCTATGCCCTTTTCTGCCTCCGAAACCGGTTGATCATTGCCGTCACCGGCGACATGGCTGGCGCCGTACGGCGTGCCACCTTCTTGCGTGCTGGTAAGCAGGGGTTCGGTAAACGGCACCCCGACCAACACCATGCCATGGTGCAACAGAGGCAGCATCATCGACAGCAAAGTCGACTCGTTTCCGCCATGCTGCGTGGCGCTGGCCGTGAACACCGAGGCAGGTTTACCGGCGAGTGTGCCGCGCATCCATTCGCCCGCTGTTCCGTCCAGAAAATATTTCATTGGTGCAGCCATGTTGCCGAAACGGGTCGGCGAGCCAAGCGCCAGACCAATGCACTCGGCAAGATCGGTAGCAGTAACGTAGGGCGAGCCTTCAGGCGGCACCTCCGGCTCCGTGAGCTTCGTGACCGGTGCGACCTTTGGTACGGTGCGAATCCGCGCCGACATACCGGCGACGCTTTCAACCCCACGTGCAATGTGGCGCGCCAGTTCACGCACTGAGCCCGAGTGTGAGTAGTAGAGAATCAGAATATCAGCCATGTTCGTGGAAACCTCCGCGAGTAAGAGTAAATTCGGCTGTCAGCAGAATGGCAGGCAAATGCGAAAAAGTTGAGGCAGCTGGCCTCCATGCTTGATATCGTGGTTGACCGGTGATTTCAAGATCGTAACCCGCAGGATTGTTCGACATCGACTGCTGCCGGTATTATACGAATCGCGAACTGGCCTCAATGGAAAAATCTCAGGATGAAGTTTCTCGATCAGTTGTGGGCTTACATTCGCTTTGTGGCGAATCGCTTCGTGAAGGATCGCTGCCTGATGGTGGCGGGAAGTCTTACCTATACATCTTTGTTGGCGATTGTGCCAACGTTTACAGTCACGCTTGTTCTGACTTCGCATGTCGCCGTCATTCGGAATCTTATTTTGCAGGTGAAGACCTTCGCATTGGAGAATCTGTTGCCTGATGTCGGCGCGAGAGCGGTAACGGTTTACATGGAGCAGTTCTCGCAGAACGCCGCAAAGCTGACAATCATCGGTCTGGTGATCATCGTGGCTACGGCGGTGGCATTGATGTTCACGATCGACACGGAGTTCAATTACATCTGGCGCGCAAGGCGCCGCCGCACGTGGTGGAAACGACTGGCCGCATATCTTGCTGTACTTGCCGTCGGGCCCCTGTTGATCGGCGCAAGCCTGACGCTCACATCCTATTTCGTGCATTGGTCGCGAAAACTGGGTGGCGTTCTGCCGTCCCTTGATGACTGGCTGCTGCAGTTGATTCCATTCCTGCTTTCCACGCTCGCGCTGGCAATCGCATACTGCGTCATGCCGGCGCGCCATGTGCCGATACGGCATGCAGTCGCCGGCGGCGTTATTGCGGGCCTGCTGTTTGAGATCGTCAAGCATTTGTTTGTCGTGTACATCATGCGCGTGGCCACCTATAGCGTCGTGTACGGTGCGTTCGCGAGTGTGCCGATCTTTCTCCTTTGGCTATTTTGTTGCTGGATAGTAGTACTGATTGGCGCCGAATTGACGGCGACATTTTCGTATTTCGGACATGTCAATGCGAAGGCGATACAACCAGACCCGAGCGTGCAATCCTGCGTCGATGCGGGCAGGCTGCTCGATGCGCTGGCAGAGAGCGAGGCAGGGCAGGGCTTGGCGGCGTTACGCGCCAGGGCGCCCATGCCAATCGATGTCGCCGAGGACCTGCTGCGCGCCATGTGCGATGCAAGTTTGGTGGAGGTTGACAAGCGCGGCCGCTACCGACTTGTTCATCCGCGCGAGTCGATTCGGGACGACGATGCGCGGCGCGCGATTCTGAATCTGTGTCAAGCCCGTGACAATGTCGCGGCGGCTCAGGAAGCCTGGAACTGAAACATTTCGAACCGGCTGGTACGTTCTATCAGGGTGGTCGCCCGCACGCGGACCAGCTTGCCTTGGGCATCAAGCTCGAATTCTCGCAGGTCGGAAAATGTTTCGGCGGTGGTGAGTACGGTGTCACTTTGCGCGTCCGGCATCAGCGGGAATAGCATTAATGCGGGCGCTGGCTTTCCGGAGGATCCAATGGTCGGTTCGATCGTGATGCTGATCGCCGATGGCGCAACGAGCTCAACGCCGAACTCAAGCGCGTCACCTTCAAGCAGGGTGAGCCAGCGAACGATGCCAATATTCCACGTGCGCCCGCCCATAAAACGTACGCCGATCACTTCGCCAACCGTGATGCTGACGTTGCCGACCGATTCGCGATGCATACGCAAGCCATTGGCGCTTTGATTCAACACGTGCCATCGCTCGATCCCGATCGATTGCGACGTCGAATCCTGAGGAATTTTCAATAGTGGGATCGTATCCCCGTCGCGGATCGCCTGCGCGTCGGCTTCCGGATCCTCATGCGAGGCAAGATCGGTGAAGTGGCAGATTGCCTTGATGCCGCTGCACAGCGCCACAGCCGAATCAGCGGGATTGCGACGGAATTGCCGCTTCGGTGGGTCGCCCCACAAACGAATCAGGCGCATGGTGAGGTCGGTCAGGTCATGCGTGGCGCGGCTTTTTGCGGAGGACGCGCCGGCTCCGGATTGGGCGCGATGGCGCTGCTGGATTTTTTCCACCAGCCGGCTCGGGTCAACCACGCGTAACACTTGACCCGCGGGAGGCCGTCCACCCTGAATCAGAACCTTTGGCGCTTGGTCGCTATCCAGCGCAACCACAAACAGGCGTAGTGGATTGAGTCCTTCCGCATCGGTCCGCATATCCATCAGGCCGCGATTCTGCTTCAGGATGTCGAGAACACGATCCAATTCCTGATGCATCAGCCGATACGGGTCAGTGAGCGAGGTCATCATCACATCGACATAGATGTCGAAAATCGTCGATGTCGATTCCGCGTCGGCTGTTTCGCTTAGCAACCCTTGCTCATCGGCATGGAAGTAAAGCGAGTGCATTTCTTGCCAGGCACCGACCGGCACGGGGCAATACGTCTTGTAGCTTTGCAGCATTAATTCGCGGAGGTAGTACATGGCCCTGAACAACGGCAAGGGCAGAATTTTCCTGGCGTTGAAAAAAAGTGACTTCCCGGATTTTTCCGACACCATCATCTTGTAGGCATAACCGCACTGCACCAGCAATTGGCTGGCGAGGTCAAAAGCCTCCCTTTGCTTCGGGTGGCAACGGCAGGCTGCTGGAGGAATAGACGGCCTCCAGTTCATCCAGCAGCACGGCGATGGTTGGACGGTAGATCTCCAGAAGTGCGACGCGATCCTCGCACGGCATCTTGGCGTGGTTGAGTGCCTCAAGGTTTTCGGTCAATGCGCGTGTCGACTCAATCATCTTGGTTAGAGGAAGCGACTCAACCCACGCCTTGGCCTTTTTGGGATTGACATCCACGTCGCTGGGCAAATTGCGAATCGTGGTAGGTACGGTAAGACTTAGCGCCATGAATTCCCCAGGAATTGTTGCGTTTTTTCACCACATGTGTGTCGTTACCGCAGCCGAATCGAGAATGCTATGATGATTTTTTGGCCATCACAAAGTCATGACCGTGCATATTCCAGCACTTTACCGCGTTGCCTTGAAACTTGCTTTGGTTATGCTGTGCGCCGTAGCGCTCACTGCGCGCGGTTTTGAACTCAAGGACACCGCAGGTGTTCCGCAGCGCCTCGCTGATTTGAAAGGCAAGTGGGTGGTGGTGAACTTCTGGGCAACATGGTGCGCGCCATGTGTGAAAGAAATACCCGAAATCGCAGTGTTTGCCAAAGAACAGGGAGACCGGACGCGAGTTCTGGGCATCGCCCTGGATTGGGACGACGAAAAACAGGTGACGGCCTTTGCACGCAAGATTGGTCACACCTACCCGCTGGTGTTGGGAACGGATGCGAGTGAAAGGGCATTTGGCCGAATGAAGGGCCTGCCGACAACGATTGTCTACGATCCCAATGGACAGGTGGCCTACCGAAAGACCGGGACGGTCACGCGGGAACTGCTTTCGCGAATCGTCAAGGGCGAGAAGATCTAACTCGCGAAAAATAGAAAACTCCAGCACTGGTGAGGCTCTCAAGGCTTTTTTCTCTCAATCGCCGCGCCAGTGCTTGAGTTTCAATGTTTCGTCGAGTCAGCGGATCGCGAGCTTCTCCATGAGGAGGGACACGACGTTGGTCAATGGCACGACAGTGGCTTTGTCGTGGCGCCGATGCTGGTATTCGACGTTTCCTTCCTTCAAACCGCGATCACCAATTGTCACGCGATGCGGGACGCCAATCAGCTCCCAATCCGCGAACATCACACCTGGCCGTTCACCGCGATCGTCGAGCACCACATCGACGCCTGAAGCAACCAGCTCTGCATAAAGTTGCTCGGTGGCTGATTTCACCGCTTCATTGCGGTCGTATCCCAACGGACAAATCACTACCGTGAATGGCGCAATCGCATCCGGCCAGATGATGCCTTTTTCATCGTGATTCTGCTCGATCGCCGCACCCAGAAGTCGTGTCACGCCGATGCCATAGCAACCCATTTCCATCAGTTGCGGCTTGCCGTTTTCGTCGAGGAAAGTGGCCTTCATCGGCCCGGAGTAGACAGTGCCCAGATAAAACACGTGGCCGACTTCGATGCCGCGCTGAATGGCGAGTATTCCTTGACCGTCCGGCGACGGATTGCCCGCCACAACGTTGCGTATATCGGCAATTTGCTCCGCCGTGGGCGCGGGCAAATCGCGACCCCAGTTGATGCCCGTGAAATGGAAGTCTTCTTCGTTGGCGCCGGAGACAAAATCGCTCATGTTGGCAACCGTGCGGTCAACCACCAAGCGGACTGGTTTTTTCAAACCAATCGGGCCGAGGTAGCCGGGCTTACAGCCAAAGTGCTCGACGATTTCGCCCTCTGTCGCGAAGCGAAAGCCTTTGTCGAGACCGGATACTTTGCTTGCCTTGATTTCGTTCAGCTCGTGGTCGCCGCGCAGCAGTAGCAGCCAAACATCTGCGGGGATCGGAATGCCTTTGTCGTCGATCTTGTCACAGGCCAGGACAATCGATTTCACCGTCTGCGCCAAGGGCAGTTTGAGAAACTCGGCGACATCTTCGCATTTGGCCTTGCCCGGTGTCGGCACCTTTGCCATTGACTGCGTTGGCGCTGCCCGCGAAGTAATCAAGGGCAGGGCTTCGGCCAGTTCGATGTTTGCGGCGTAATCGGACTGCGGACAATAGGCAATCGCGTCCTCACCGGTATCGGCAATGACCTGGAACTCGTGCGAACGTGAGCCGCCGATTGCGCCAGTGTCGGCCTTGACCGCCCGGAAAGTCAGCCCCATGCGCGTAAAGATGCGCTGGTAGGCAGCGTACATCGTGTCGTAGCTATTGCCAGCGCTTGCGGCGTCGCGATCGAACGAGTATGCGTCCTTCATGGTGAATTCGCGCCCACGCATCACGCCGAAACGCGGACGGCGCTCGTCGCGAAATTTTGTCTGGATATGATAAAAATTGACCGGTAGCTGGCGATAACTCTTGATCTCATTGCGCGCGATGTCGGTTATCGCTTCTTCCGAGGTCGGCTGCACGATGAAATCGCGCCCGTGGCGGTCTTTGACGCGCATCAACTCGGGGCCGTATTTTTGCCAGCGATTGGTTTCCATCCACAGCTCAGCGGGTTGAATGACAGGCATCAGCAATTCCACCGCGCCCGCGGCATTCATTTCCTCACGGATGATGTTTTCGATCTTTCGGATCGATCGAAGGCCCATTGGCATGTAGGTATAGATGCCGGCGGCGAGCTTCTTGATCATGCCGGCACGCAACATCAATTGCTGCGATGCCACATCGGCATCTGCCGGGGCTTCACGCAAGGTCGAAAGGAAGAAATTTGATAAGCGCATGATTTATTGTGACTTTTCAAGTATATGCTGACCAGCAAAAGCTGTCATTTTACACGCCGGTGGAACTCTTGACCCTGTTCACCTCTCTCAAATTGTGAAAGAATCGCCTTAACTATAGATTTGAAAGGGCACGGCCATGATTGACCGAGATGGTTATCGCCCGAACGTCGCTATCGTGCTTTGCAATGCAAAGAACGAGGTGTTTTGGGGAAAGCGCATCAAGGAGCACGCGTGGCAGTTTCCGCAAGGTGGCATCAAGATGGGGGAAAGCCCGGAAGACGCCATGTTTCGGGAACTGGAGGAAGAAACCGGATTGCGTCGTGAGCACGTCAGAATTCTGGGCCGAACCAGAAGCTGGCTTCACTACAGTGTGCCGACACACTGGGTGAAACGTGAGTGGCGCGGAACATACAAGGGCCAGAAGCAAATCTGGTACCTGCTGAAACTGGTCGGGCGTGATCATGATATCCGCCTGCGCGCGAGTTCACATCCGGAGTTTGACGCTTGGCGGTGGCACGATTACTGGGTACCGCTCGACAACGTAATTGAATTCAAACGCGATGTGTATAAAGAGGCGCTGCATCAGCTGGTGCGCTACCTTGAGCCTCTGCCGCGCCATGGCACACAGTCCATGCGACATACCCGGCACCGCCCAAACGAGACCGAAATTCATGTCGAGTCTGTTTCCCTGTCGGTGGAAATATTGCACCGTAGTTCGCACGCAGCGGAGTCTGACTAGATCGCGCTACCGAACGGCGGCGGCTAAAGCAGCACCAGGTTGTCGCGGTGAATCAATTCCGGCTCGGCGATATAGCCGAGCAACGTTTCGATTTCTGATGTCGGCTTGCGCACGAGTTTCTGCGCTTCGGCAGAGGAATAATTCACCAGCCCACGTGCGATTTCGCGCCTTGCGGTATCCAGGCAACTGACGACCTCGCCGCGTTCAAAGACCCCTTCAACTGCGGTGACGCCGATGGGTAACAAGCTCTTTCCACTTTGTAACAGCGCCCGCCCGGCCCCAGCATCGAGATGCAATTTGCCGCTGGTTTTGACATGCCCGGCAAGCCAAGTTTTCCTTGCCTGTAGACCGCTTGTCTCCGAAAACAGGCGCGTGCCGATGCGTTCTCCCTGCTGCAAGCGCAGCAACACATCTAGCTCTCGTCCGTAGGCGATGATAGTGTGGCTACCCGACAGTGCGGCTTTCTTGGCCGCAAGAACTTTGGTCAGCATCCCGCCACGACCCAGCAAGGACCCGCTTCCACCCGCCATCGCTTCCAATGAGGCGTCGGTCGCTTTTGCCTCGTGCAGCAGCCGAGCGTTCGGTTCACGGCGCGGATCCGCTGTATAAAGCCCCTGCTGATCGGTAAGAATCACCAGATGATCGGCGTCGATGAGGTTCGCCACCAGCGCTGCCAGCGTGTCGTTGTCGCCAAACTTGATTTCATCGGTGACGACAGTGTCGTTTTCATTGATGACCGGTACCACATGCAGCGATAGCAAAGTGGTGAGCGTCGAGCGTGCATTCAGGTAACGCTTGCGGTCGGCCAGGTCATCGTGAGTCAGCAGGATCTGGGCTGTGGCGACACCATGTTGGCGAAACGCAGACTCGTATACCTGCACCAGTCCCATTTGTCCGACCGCGGCAGCGGCCTGCAGCTGATTAACCTCATGTGGACGCGCTTTCCAGCCGAGGCGTTGCATACCTTCGGCGATAGCCCCGGACGACACCAGCACGACTTCCACGCCGCGCGCGCGCAAGGTCGTAATCTGTGAGACCCATTGCTTGATCAATTCGTGGTCGACGCCCACGCCGTTGTTCGTGATGAGCGTCGAGCCGATCTTGACAACAATGCGTTTGGCGTCACGCATGATTTTCAGATATCGGTGGCGGGCGGCTCAACGGCCGTTGCCGCACGTGTTGCGTCCAGATGATCCATGATGGCGAAAGTCAGCTCCTTGCAGCCATCAGCCTTCATGGCGGAAATGGAAAAGGTCGGACCCTTCCACTTCAGTCCTTTGATGATCGCCTTGACGCGCTCTTCCGCCTCGGCCGGCTCGAGCAGGTCAATCTTGTTGAATACCAGCCAACGCGGCTTTTCGTAGAGAGACTGATCGTATTTTTTCAGTTCGCCTGTGAGCGCTTTGATCTCTTTGACCGGCTCGACAGCGGGGTCGAACGGGGCAATATCAACGAGATGCAACAGGAGATGCGTGCGTTGCAAGTGTTTGAGGAACTGATGACCCAAGCCGGCGCCTTCGGCAGCACCTTCGATCAGTCCGGGAACGTCGGCGATCACGAAACTGCGATTGTCGCTGACCCGAACGACACCAAGATTTGGGTGCAGCGTCGTGAATGGATAGTCCGCCACCTTTGGCCTTGCGGCTGAGACGGAACGAATGAATGTCGATTTTCCAGCGTTCGGCATACCCAACAAGCCGACGTCGGCCAGCACCTTCAGTTCGAAATGAATGTCCTTCGACTCACCCGCTTCACCCGGTGTGAACTTGCGTGGCGCGCGATTGGTCGAGCTTTTGAAATGCAGATTGCCCATCCCGCCGCGGCCGCCTTGGGCAACCAGTACCTGTTCGCCGTCGTGGGTCAAGTCGGCGATCGGGCGATCCGCCGTCAAATCCTTGATGATCGTGCCCACGGGCACCCGCAGGAACACGTCGTCCGCGCCGCGCCCGGTGCAACCCGCGCCGCGCCCGCCGTCGCCGTGTTTGGCGCGGAAGATGCGCGCAAACCGGTAGTCGACAAGTGTATTGATATCTTTGTCGGCAACCACATAAATGTTCCCGCCTCGGCCGCCGTCGCCACCATCCGGACCGCCCTTGGGGATGTGTTTCTCGCGGCGCATGGAAGCAGAGCCGTTTCCGCCTTTACCGGCGTGGACTTCGATGCGTGCTTCGTCAATAAATTTCATGGATTTTCTTGTGGCGTTTCGACCGCATGCCCGAAAGGCGCGGCACAAATTCGTCGTGCAAACAAAGGGCCCCGAAGATTGCTCTTCGGGGCCCTTAGCGTGAGGCCTTTACGCTTATACCGCCTGAATGATGACGGTACGTACCTTCTTGGCGCCTTTGACCGCAAACTGGACCTTGCCATCCTTGAGTGCGAACAGGGTGTGATCCTTGCCCATGCCAACGTTATCGCCGGCGTGAAACTGGGTGCCGCGCTGACGAACGATGATGGAACCAGCCGGGATCAATTCGCCGCCAAACGCCTTTACGCCAAGGCGTTTTGACTCCGAGTCGCGACCGTTGCGTGAACTGCCGCCTGCTTTTTTATGTGCCATGAGTTATCTCCTTTTAGCCGGGCTCAATTGCCAACGATTTCGCCGATTTGAATCTCGGTGAAATTTTGACGATGGCCTTGATGCTTCTGGTAATGCTTGCGACGGCGCATTTTGAAAATAGTCACTTTGTCGTGACGACCCTGGGAGACGACGGTAGCGTTGACAAGCGCGCCGGCCACGAGAGGTTTGCCGATGGTCACGGCATCGCCGTTACCCACCATCAACACCTGATCGAGCACGATTTGCGAGCCCACGTCTGCCGGTATCTGTTCTACTTTAATTTTTTCGCCAGCTTGGACGCGATACTGCTTCCCGCCGGTTTTTATGACCGCATACATGGTTGAACTCCAAAAATTATCGAATGATTTCCGTCGAGATCCGACAGAACCCGCTATGATACGGGCTTTTCCGGCGCCAGTCAAACCCGCTCGGCAAGAATTTTCTTGTTGAAACATGGGTTTACTTCGCCTTCCGGCATGAGCTACCCAGTGTTCCAATGAATTCGTCACCCAATTCAATCAGCCTCGATAAAATTCGCGCGGTAATAGCCGAAGACCTGACTTCGGTTGACGGCGTAATACGTGAGCGCCTTGCCTCACAAGTCGTCCTGATCAACCAGATTTCCCATTACATTGTTGGATCCGGCGGCAAACGGCTTCGACCGGCGCTGGTGGTCATAGCCGGCAATCATTTTGGCGCGGCGCGGGCACATTGTCATGACCTGGCGGCGATTATCGAATTCATCCACACGGCCACGTTGTTGCATGACGACGTAGTGGACGAATCTGACCTTCGCCGCGGTCGCAAGACAGCCAACTCGCAGTTTGGGAATGCGGCTGCCGTCCTCGTCGGTGATTTCCTGTATTCACGGGCTTTCCAGATGATGGTGGCGATCGGCTCAGTCAGAGTGATGGAAGTCCTGGCGGAAGCGACTAACGTCATCGCCGAGGGCGAAGTTTTGCAGCTATTGAACATCCATGATCCGGAAACCGACGAGGAAAAGTACCTGCGCGTGGTCCGCTACAAAACGGCGAAGCTGTTTGAAGCTGCCTGCCGTGTCGGCGCGATACTTGGCAATGCTTCCACGGAAGACGAAGCGGCCATTGCCAGTTACGGCATGCATTTGGGAACGGCATTCCAGTTGATAGACGACGTGCTCGACTATTCGGGAGAGATAGGGGAGACCGGCAAAAACATCGGAGACGATCTGGCCGAAGGCAAGCCTACCCTGCCACTGATTTACGCATTGAAGCATGGCAGCGAATTGGAGCGGGCGGCGATCCGTCGCGCCATCGAACATGGGGGGCGCGAGGAAATGTCTGTCGTGGCGTCTGCCATTCAATCGACCGGCGCGCTGATGTATACGCGTGAGCAAGCGCAGCGTGAGGCGCGTGCGGCGGAAGTGGCCATTGCCCACCTGACGGATTCCGTTTATCGGGACGCTCTGCTACAATTATGCGTCTTCGCGGTTCAACGAAAGTACTGAACATTCAGCAACAAACGGGGTGTAGCTTAGCCTGGTAGAGCGCTACGTTCGGGACGTAGAGGCCGGAGGTTCGAATCCTCTCACCCCGACCATATTTGGTTCATGAAAAACCGGCAAATGCCGGTTTTTTATTTCCCGTCAGCGATGCGCATTTGTGCTTTCCCTACGGCGGTTTTTCCGAGGGGCAAGGCCATGTACCGCCACTTCAAGCTTGCCTGGCGTGCGTCGAAATGGAAACCGGCGCTTCTGGGTTGCATCGCAATGGCTCGATCAGGGTCGTGCGCCTGGTTATTTTCCGGAACGTGGCGCACTGAATCGTGTCATCCGACATCACCTCTTCATGCGGTGAAATAGCCCGGACTGCGTTACGATTGCATCGTTACCGTCACATTTGGGGCCGAGCCTTAGAAAATTATGGGAAAGATACTGTTTTTCTTAGTGGTTGCGGCCGTGGGCTGGCTGCTCCTAAAGGGCCTGCTGAAAAAGCCGGGTAACGACGGGAAGCAGGACGGGCCACCAAACCAATCCGAGCAAATGGTGAGGTGCGATCTGTGCGGAGTGTTCATGCCGGAATCCGACAGTGCGCAACTGGATGGCAAGCGAACCTGCCGGACGCCACAACGATGCATGCACCGCCAGTCCGCGTGAAAATTGGCGGCATTGTCGTCGCATGCTGAATAGCAGCGAGCACCCCGCCCCGACCATGTCTGACGGAGGTGGCGCGTCCGCCGGCGCACCTCGATCAGTAGATTCCGTATGGAGTTCGCTCACCACTTTTTGTGTGTACCGGGTGGTGATCGCAGTCATCCTGATGGTCTCTGTTTGGGGCTTCCAGCGCTATCAGTTGTGGATCGCTGCCTCACCCGCTCTGGCGCTGTGGTCGCTTGGACTCTATTTGCCGGCGGCTGTCGGCTTGCTGGGACTAGCCCGCCTTCGATTGCCCCGCGCCGCGCTGCATCTGACGGCGCAGGTCGTTATTGACGTCGTCAGCATGACACTGCTGATGCATGCCACGGGTGGCGTCAAGAGCGGGATTGGATTGTTGCTGCTGGTGACGCTTGCCGCCTCGGGATTGGTGGCGCGCGGGCGAATCGCGTATTTTCATGCGGCGATCGCCGCGTTGGCGATATTGCTGGAGCAATCGTGGCAATTCTTGTCGCTGGACTCCGCGGCAGCCGATTTTTTGCAAACCGGACTGCTGGCGGGCAGCTATTTCCTGATTGCCGGCCTGGGTTATACACTTGCCAAATATGCGCGCGGGGCAGAACTGATCGCCGAAGAGCGAAGTGTGGACCTTGCCAATCTCGCCCAAATCAACGAGCTCGTGATACGGGACATGCAGGATGGATTCGTCGTGGTGGATGAAAAGGGCTTGATTCGCCAACACAATCGCCAAAGTGAAGCCGTGATTGGCGGTCTGAAATACTCAGGCAGCCGGACTCTGGCCGAAGCCTCGCCAGCACTTGCAAACCTGCTGGAGGAGTGGCGGCGCGACCCGGAACGCATTTTTTCCATGATGCGCGATCAGAAAACGCAAAAGGACTATCAGGTTCGTTTTGTCGCGATCGGCAATGCCTTGCCCGCGCCGACCGTCGTTTTCATTGAGGACGCGAGTCGCATCCGCGCCCAGGCACAACAGATGAAACTGGTCGCGCTGGGAAGGTTAACGGCAAGTATCGCGCATGAAATCCGCAATCCTCTTTCCAGCATCAATCATGCGGCCGAATTACTGCATGAAGACAGTGAGCAAAGCAGCCGCCGCAAGGAGGATTTACGTTTGCTGGCGATCATTCGCGACAATGCCCACCGGCTGGATCGCATGGTTGAGGAAGTGCTTTATCTCAATCGCCGCGATCGTGCCCATCCGAAGCCCATCGATGCACGCATCTATCTTGACCAATTTGTTCATGACTTCTGCGCCAACGAAAAGCTCGAACCCGACGTCATTGACCTGACCATCCATACGCAAGTGCATCCGGTATTCGATCGCAGCCACCTTGATCAGGTGTTGTGGAATCTGGTGCGAAATGCGGTTCACCATGGCAGCGGCCGGACGGGAAGCACAAAGATCTCGCTACGGCCGGGCACGCTGCCCGATACATTGGTGCTCGATGTTGTTGACGACGGGCCGGGCGTGTCCAGCGAAGCGTTGCAACATTTGTTCGAACCATTTTTTACCACCGATAGCCGGGGTACGGGGTTGGGGCTGTATATTGCCAGGGAACTGGCCGACGTCAATGGTGCAAGGCTAGAATGCATCGTTGCGGAAAGACCGCCAAATTCGGGCGCATGTTTTCGCCTGATCATGACCGGGAGCAATTTAGCCAAATGACGACCAAACACGTCCTGATCGTTGATGACGAGGCCGACATCCGCGAACTGCTGGTGCTCACGCTGATGCGCATGGGTATCGAGGCGGAGGCAGCCCGAGACTGCAAGGAGGCCTATGCACGCCTGAAGGAACGGCCTTTTGATCTGTGCCTGACAGACATGCGCTTGCCAGACGGTGACGGCCTTGGCGTGCTCGCGCATATTGCCGAGAACTATGGCAATACGCCGGTCGCGGTCATCACCGCCTATGGCAGCACGGACAACGCCGTGTCCGCGCTGAAGGCGGGTGCCTTTGACTATATTTCTAAGCCCATTCAGCTCAAGCAACTACGCGAGGTCATCACCTCCGCATTGAATTTGCCGAAGGCGGTTTCGGATCGCGGCGATCGTAGCCGCCGCAATACAGCCAGCGAGAGACGTTCGACCACCGGTGCAATGGCTTCTGATACCGCATTACCCGCCAGCGGTAGCGGTATTCCGGCACCCGGATCTGGCCCGCGTCTGCTCGGTGAGTCGGCGCCGATTCAGCGCGCCCGCGACATGATTGCCAAGCTTGCGCGCAGTCAGGCGCCGGTCTACATCGCCGGCGAATCCGGTACCGGCAAGGAAGTGGCCGCACGTCTGATCCATTCCGGCTCCGCGCGCCGCGATGCGGCGTTCGTTGCCGTCAATTGTGGCGCCATTCCCGAGAACTTGATGGAGAGTGAGTTCTTTGGTTATCGAAAGGGCGCATTCACCGGAGCGGACGCGGACAAGGATGGTTTCCTGCACGCGGCCGACGGCGGCACCCTGTTTCTTGACGAGGTCGGCGACTTGCCACTGGCGATGCAGGTCAAACTGCTGCGTGTGATTCAGGAAAAAAAGGTCCGCAAGGTCGGCGACACGGCTGAACTGCCAGTGGATTTTCGGATCATCTCGGCCACGCACAAAAACCTTGCGGAGAAAGTGGCGGCGGGAGAATTTCGGCAGGACCTGTTCTATCGGCTAAACGTCATTGAACTCAAGATGCCCAGCCTGCGCGAAATTCCGGAAGACATTCCCTTGCTGGTCAAACTCGTGCTTGAGCGCATCGCGCAGCAATCGGGCGTCGCATTGCCCGAACTCGGTGAAGATGCAATGCGTGCGCTGAAAGGCTACGACTATCCCGGCAACGTTCGCGAACTTGAAAACATTCTCGAGCGCTCGATGGCGCTTTGCGATGGCAAGCTGATTCGTGAAAGCGATCTGTACCTGACCGAGGAATCGTCAACGCCGGGAAGTGCGGCATCGGTGCAGGCGGGTGAGCGCACGTTGCCCTTGCATGAATACCTCGACCAGATCGAGCGCGAACAAATACTGAAGGCGCTGGAATTGACGCGCTTTAACAAAACTGCGGCGGCGAAGGTGCTGGGCATTACTTTTCGCAGCCTTCGCTATCGACTGGATCGGCTGGGAATTGAGTGATGGGGTGCGTGGAGCCGCCTGTGAAGGCGGAAAACTCCAAGTCTGGCGCGCCTTGCGGACGTAAAATGGCTGTAAAAGCGCGCCAGTGCTTGTGTTTTTGTTTCTTGTATTGCGGTCTGCCGACTTCCCCGTAGCCGGACATTTCAACAAGCGACCTTGTTCCTTGAGAACTCTATTGCGGGCCACTATTTGCTGGTCGTCCGGCGGATTTGGGGTCCATCTGCTGCATGCGTTCTGCCTTGGTCTTTGGTCCAAGCTTCCAGCCCAGACGCTCGGCGGTTGCCTGGTGGATTCTACCTTCAGCGGTCAGGGTTCCATTTTCGATAAGCAGTGTTCGGGTCGGATTATTTTTTGGCAAGGCCAGCCATTCTTCATATTCCTGCTGGCTCATTTCCTTGGTTGGCTGCACATGAGTGTTTTCCCGGATCACCTCATGTTTTTCGTATCCACGCCTGAGGCCGTTAACCAGGTAATCGAAGCGAGCGTTGCTTCTTCCCGACTGAGTTTCCTGAACGATGATGCGGCTGGGCGTTTTTTCTGGAACAAAAAGGCCGTTGGATTCATCCAGAGCGGTAATCTGCACCGTTAAACCCTGTTCCGCGGCAACCAGAACAAAATGCGCCGGCAGATTGATTTCTGCCCTGCCATCTTTCAGTTGACCGCTGCCGCGCACATAAACGCCGTTTTCGCCGCCTTCAAGTGAGACGTAGACGATTTCTTTGGACGGGTCTGTTGGGTGAGGTTGGATGAAGCTCTTTGATGTGGCTGAAAGGGTGCCAGCTATATGGACATTGCCAACAAAATAGCCGGCGTAGGCATTTGTTCCAGATGCATTGCCATAAACCCCTCTCCCATAGTTTCCTGATGATGAGAAGAAGCCGCCGTAATGTATAGCGTCGCTCAAGTCTGACGCATGCCCAAGCACGCCTATACCTTCGTTTCCAGTCGCTCTACCAGATACACCATTTCCACTAGAGCCAGACGAAATTCCATGTACGCCATCTCCATTGGAACCGGTAGAAGCGCCTTCAACACCAGTACTAGAAGCGAGAAAATATCCTCCCATGAAACCTCCCTCACCGTAGACACCAATACCAGTGCTTCCTGAAGCCTTACCTCTGACACCATTTCCAGCATTGCCCGTCGCTTCCCCATGCACACCTTCCCCAGTATTCCCTTTCGCCAGAAAATAGCCGCCGTAGTTTTTGGAATCCGCCGTATTTGTGGCATCGCCATACACGCCCGTTCCATAAATACCGGAGGCCGTACTATAGACACCCCTGCCGTGGTCACCCAAGCCCTCGCCATAGATACCTGTTCCATAGTCGCCGGCAGCGGAACCGCTCAACCCTCTGCCCGTAGTATTGGGGTTCGTTGCCGCAATCGTGCCCGTGCTAGGGAGATTCGCATTTAGTGCCAAAGGCAACGCTATCTTGGCTGCTGTGACTGCGGAATCTGCTAACGCCGAGGTTCCCACTGCGCCTGCACCGATCTTTGCTGAAGTGATGGCCGCCGTGGCAATCTGCGTGCTACCTATCGCACCGGCACTAATCTTGGCTGCATTGACGGCACCATCAGCGATCTGGGAACTGCCAACGGCGCCATTGGCAAGCTTGGCTGCGGTGATCGCGCCATCGGCAATCTGGGCGTTGACAATCGCACCGGACGCTATTTTGGTTGCGGTGACGGCGCCGTCGGCGATATGCGTGCTGCCGACCGCGCCGGTACTGATTTTTGCCGAATTGATCGATCCGTCGGCAATCTGCGTACCACCGACGGCTCCATCGGCAATATCCCTGAAAGTAATGCCCTGATCCTGGATCTTTGCGCTGGTGATAGCCCCATCGGCAATAGACGCAGTCTGGATGGATCCAGCAGCCACGGAATTGGCGGCCTCCGCCCTGAAAGCATAGGGCGCGCTGAGCAGCTTCTGGCGTGGGGTCATTTCCGCGTCCGCGCCGACCTTGATGCCGAGATAGTAGTCAACCGCAAAATTCAGTGGTGGCAGTGCCGTGCCCACATTCAATTCGGTAGTGAAGAACCCTTCACTGACACTGACAGCCTGAGTGGAACTCCATAGGGCAGCCCCGCCGGATGCCGTGGGGTAGAGAGAGAAAACGACACTTACATTTGCCGCGACGCCGCTGCCGACGGGAACCTTGTTTGAATCAGTCAAATAGCCCTGATAGTTGATGGCAGTGGGAATGGCGGCAACCGGCGAAGAGGTGCAAAGCACCAAAGCGAGAAACAGCGCCGGAACAGATATGGAAGAACGAAGAGCACATGAGATTTTTGACATGGATCTTGCCTCATATATGTGATGGACCTTTATATTTATAGACCCTTGGTGGAAGAGTCTGTTGACTGCCGTCAAACCCCTTTCATGTTTGAAACGCGGCAATTCGATTGTGCGTACGACGCCACACGACGATTGCCGGTTGCTCGGCGAGGCAGCGGTCGAGTGCCGCGAACGTACAGGGCGATGTTCACGGCGCCGCGGATGAAGCGCTGTTCGCGGAAATCAGTTGCACGACCAGTCACACGTTCGCGTTGGGCAGCAAGTGTGTTCAGGCGCTGTTTGAAGTTGCGCCGGGATAAAGGTGGTGTAACGGTGGTGTAAAGATGGTGCGCGCGATGGCGGGACAGTTGCATCTGCGTAGGCTGACGATGGTTAGCAAAAAACGATATGACGCAGGTGCATTATCTCCGCAAGCTAGGAATGAAACTCCAAGCCTGGCGCGCCTTTCGGGCGTTTTTTGGCCAAAAAGGCGCGCCAGCGCTTGAGTTTTGTACGAAGAATCCAATATTGGCGCTTGACGAAACCTTCCGATCGCGCCCAAAGGCCCGGCCCGCACGTATTCACGCAATTCGCTGCGCTCTACCCGTGGTTTACAGGATAATTCATCAATGAAAAATACATTTCGCATTGTTCCCGGAAAGCTCACGTTGGCGTGGTTGCGCCAGGCTCGCGACGGCCACCATCGATTTGAGCTTGAAGATGCGGCGTGGGGTGACATTCGCGCGGGTGCCGCAACCGTCGAGCGCATCGTGGCCAGGGGCAAACCCGCTTACGGCATCAACACCGGCTTCGGCAAACTGGCCAACACCCACATACCGACCGATCAACTGGAAGCGCTCCAGCGCAATCTCGTCCTCTCGCACAGCGCGGGTGTGGGCGAGCCGCTGCCGGACCGGGTGGTCAGGCTCATCCTCATTCTCAAAATTGCCAGCCTCGCCCGCGGGCGTTCGGGTGTGCGGCCCCTCATCATTGAGTCACTGCTGAGACTGCTCAATGCGGACGTCTATCCAATAATTCCCACCAAAGGTTCAGTGGGTGCGTCAGGCGATCTGGCGCCCCTCGCACATATGTCCGCCTTGCTGCTCGGACTGGGCGAAGCGCGGGTGGGAGGCAAGCGCCTGCCGGCCAACGATGCACTGATCGCGGCGGGCCTTTCGCCGATTACACTCGCACCGAAAGAAGGCCTGGCGCTGTTGAATGGTACGCAGGTCTCCACCGCGCTCGCCATTCACGGCCTGTTCCAGATTGAAAATGTGTTTGCCGCGGCCATGGTGGCCGGGGCGATGAGTGTTGATGCCGCCATGGGCAGCGACACGCCATTCGACGCGCGTATTCACGAATTGCGCGGCCAGCCGGGGCAAATTCTCACCGCAGCCATCTATCGGTTGCTGCTCGAAGGTAGCGGCATCCGCGATTCACATCTGGTGGGCGACGACAAGGTGCAGGATCCGTATTCGCTGCGCTGTCAGCCGCAGGTGATGGGGGCGTGCCACGACGTGATGCGCAATGCCGCACGCACGCTGGAGATCGAAGCCAACGGCGTCACCGATAATCCTTTGGTGTTTCCGGATTCCGGCGAGGTTTTGTCCGGCGGAAACTTTCATGCCGAGCCGGTGGCGATCGCGGCCGACACGCTGGCGATTGCGGTGGCGGAGATCGGTGCGCTGTCCGAACGGCGCATGGCACTGCTGGTTGATCCGGGCTTGTCCGGGTTGCCGCCGTTCCTGGTGAAAGAGAGCGGATTGAATTCCGGCTACATGATGGCGCAGGTCACTGCGGCCGCGCTGGCGAGCGAGAACAAGTCGCTGGCGCATCCGGCATCAGTCGATTCGCTGCCGACGTCGGCCAATCAGGAAGACCATGTCAGCATGGCAACGTTTGCCGCACGCCGCTTGGGCGAGATGGCGGAGAATTCAACCGGCGTGGTGGCAATTGAATTGCTGGCCGCAGTGCAGGGTATCGATCTGCGATTGCCGTTGAAGACGTCACCGGTGCTGCAACGCGCGCATGCGAAAGTGCGCGACAAGGTACCGTTCTACGATCACGACCGGCTGTTGGCGCCGGATATCGAAGCGGCATCGACGCTGATACGCCACGGTGTTTTCAACGAGATGGTTGAAGGCCTTTTCAGTTCGGCCGGCGCATGACCATCACCAGCCTGTTCGCCGCTGATGCGTTGCTGCCTGAGGGTTGGCGGAAGGATGTGCGGATCGAGATCGAAGATGGCTTTATCCAGTCGGTGACCAGCAGCGCGTCCTCAACTGGCGCAGAACGAGTGAGCGGCGCATTGATACCGGGAATGAGCAATGTCCATTCGCATGCTTTCCAGCGTGCCATGGCGGGCCTTACCGAGCGTTCCGGACCCGGCGGCGACAATTTCTGGGCGTGGCGCGATTTGATGTATCGGTTTCTGGAACGCATCACGCCGGAAGACAACGAGGCCATCGCCACCCAGTTGTACATCGAAATGCTGAAGTCCGGGTACACCAGCGTCGCCGAGTTTCACTATCTGCATCACGATGAACATGGTCACGCCTACGCGGATTCGGCGGAAATGTCGCGGCGAATCCTGTGGGCGGCAAATAGCGCGCACATCGGGCTGACAATGCTGCCGGTCTTCTATGCGCATGCCACATTCGGCGGCGTGGCGCCCAATGCCGGGCAGAAGCGATTTGTGCAGGACATCGATGCATTCAATGTCCTGGTCGACAAGCTCAGTGGATTTCAGACTGGCAGCGACCTGTTGAGGCGCGTTGGGATTGCGCCGCATTCGCTGCGAGCAGTGACGCCGCAACAACTGAATCTCATCGTCGCCCACCTCGATTCGGTCGATGCTGCCGCGCCGATTCATATCCATGCGGCGGAACAATTGAAGGAAGTGAACGATTGCCTGGCGTGGAGCCACAAGCGCCCTGTCGCCTGGTTGCTTGACAACATGCCGCTTAGTGATCGATGGTGCCTGGTACATGCCACGCATCTTGATGATGACGAGACCTTCCGGCTGGCAAAGAGTGGTGCCGTCGCCGGGCTGTGCCCGACCACCGAAGCGAATCTGGGCGATGGTATTTTCAACGCGCCGGATTATTTCCTGGAGAGTGGCTACTGGGCGATAGGCGGCGACAGCAATGTTGGCGTGGACCCTTTCCGCGAACTTGCCGTGATCGAATACGCGCAACGATTGAAAAGCGCACGCCGCAATATTTTGAATACACCGGGACTGGCTTCTATTGGTGGTGGCTTGTACCGGCAGGCGTTGGTGGGCGGCGCGAAAGCGCTCGGCCAGCGGGTCGGGGCAATTGCCGCACGATGCTTTGCTGATCTGGTGGTGATGAATGGCGATGATGCGGCGCTGGTCGAGCACGAAGGGGATGCATTGCTGGACGCTGCCATTTTCGGTCCATCGCGACAGCCGGTACGCGATGTGATGGTGGGTGGCGCGTGGGTGGTGCGCGAGGGGCGGCATCTGCAAGAACAGCCGGCAATGTCTCGATACCGGGCGACGCTCAGGCGGCTATTAAATTGATTTTCTGATGCCCGCCAACACTGTCTCCCGTCTCTGGACCAATGCCCGCATTGCCACCATGCAAGGTAGCGACCTGGGCCTGATCGAACACGCGGGGATTGCCGCGAGAGGCGAAACGATTTACTGGGTGGGGCCAATGGACGCCTTGCCGCCCGGCATGAAACCCGACGAGCAACACAACTGTGCCGGCGCATTGATCACGCCGGGCTTGATCGATTGCCACACGCATCTGGTTTTTGCCGGCAACCGCGCTCACGAGTTTGAGATGCGCCTCAATGGCGCGAGTTACGAAGACATTGCACGGGCAGGTGGCGGCATCTTTTCCACTGTGCGACGCACGCGTGAAGCGGACGAAGCGGAACTGCTGAGGCAAAGTGAGCCGCGCATTCACGCAATGATGAATGAGGGCGTGACGACGATCGAAATAAAGTCGGGTTACGGACTCAATATCGAGACGGAACTGAAAATGCTGCGCGTGGCGCGGCGCCTGGGCGAGAGACATGCGGTCACGGTAAAGACCACGTTTCTCGGCGCACACGTGGTACCGCCGGAGTTTGACGGGCGCGCGAATGCGTATGTCGATTGGATATGCGACGAGATGCTGCCCGCCATCGTCGCGGAGGGCCTTGCTGATGCGGTCGATGCCTTCTGCGAAAACATCGGTTTTACGCAGGCACAAACCCGGAGAATCCTCGACGCCGCGCGCAGGCGCAATTTGCCGGTGAAACTGCATGCCGAGCAATTGTCAAATCAGCACGGTGCGTCGCTCGGGGCGGAATTTGGCGCGTTGTCGGCGGACCACCTTGAGTACCTTGATGAACGCGGGGTCAAGGCGATGTCGGACAATGACACTGTCGCCGTGCTGTTGCCGGGCGCATTTTATTTCCTGCGCGAGACACAGTTGCCGCCAATTGCAGCATTGCGCGCGCACCGGGTTCCGATCGCAATCGCGAGCGACCTCAATCCCGGTACGTCGCCGATTGTTTCCTTGCTCGCCAACATGCATCTGGCAGCGACCTTGTTTCGACTGACACCGGGCGAAGTGCTGCGTGGCGTCACAGTCAATGCATCAAAGGCGTTGGGACTTCAAAAGGATCGAGGTGCCTTGGCGGCAGGGTTGCGCGCGGACTTTTGCGTGTGGAATATCAGCGAACCCGCCGAGCTTTGCTACTGGATGGGCGGCATCAGGCCAAGGCAAGTAATCGTCGGTGGAAAGGCGCGCGATGGCTGATTTGTGGAAGCTGATTCGCGGCGATAGTCCCGTCATTGTCAATGTGCCGCATGCGGGAATAGAGCTGCCGGCCGAGTGGTCAACACGCATCACTGACGCGGCGCGGCGTATGCCGGATACCGATTGGCACGTTGAAAAACTTTATCGATTTGCACCCTTGGTCGAGGCAACACTGATGTGGGCGACATATTCGCGCATCGTCGTTGATCTCAATCGCGATCCCTCCGGCGTCGCGCTTTATCCCGGCGCCTCCAATACCGAAGTCTGTCCGGCCAGCACCTTTCACGATGAACCCATTTACCGGGAGGGCATGGCGCCCGGTACGACCGAGATCGCCGAGCGGGTCGCGCAATACTGGCAACCGTATCACGTGCAGCTTTCCGCTGAAATCGAGCGCATCAAGGCGAGACATGGATACTGCATTCTGCTGGACGCGCATTCCATTGTCAGCGAGGCACCGCGTTTCTTTTCGGGACGCCTGCCGGATTTGAATCTGGGTACCGCTGACGGGTCAAGTTGCGATCCTGCGCTTGCCGACGCAGCCTTTGCGGTATTGACCGGCGCGCGCGGATTCACGGCGGTACATAATGGGCGCTTCAAGGGCGGCTATATCACCCGGCACCATGGCCGGCCCGTCGAAGGTATGCATGCACTGCAATTGGAGATGGCGCAATCGTGTTACATGGATGAAAATCATCCTGCCGAATACCACCCGGATCGCGCCGCGCCGCTATTGAATGTTTTGCAAATGCTGATACAAACGTTGCTCGCATGGCGTCCAGAGCTTGGCGAACCGCCCAAAAAATAGGAACATTGCGCAATGGCCTCTCCGTCAACATCCTCAACACCTTCAGCGCCCGCCAAGTCGGCCATTGCTGTCCCGGTACTGGTACCGGTTCGTCGCAACCGTACGGAGCGTCGCATTACTGTTCCGGAACTGATGACCGCGCTGCTGGAGGATGCTTTCATTTCTCAGGACGACCACGACCGCGTACTCAAGGCGTGGCGTACCTCGGGGTCGGACTCGCACCCGCTGACCGTGCTGGCGGACGCGAAAATAAAATCGCTGAAGCCGCCGCACCGGGCGCTGGACATCGAGAAGCTCACCGAGTGGGTGGCCGGGCGAGTCGAGATGACATACTTCCATATCGATCCCCTCAAGATCGACATGCGAGCCGTTACCGAAGTGATGTCCTCGGACTATGCCTCCAAACGTAATATTCTGCCGGTGGAAGCGCGCGGCCGCGACGTGGTCATCGCCACCTGTGAGCCTTACCTGACGGCCTGGCAGCGCGAACTGGGCGACATGCTGAAGTACAACATCCAGGTGGTGCTGGCGAGTCCGCTGGATATCAGCCGCTACGTGGGTGAGTTCTACAATTTGTCGCGCTCGGTGAAGCGTGCCGAAAAGTCTGATAACGGCATGCCGAAGGTCAACGATTTCGAGCAACTTGTTGAGCTCGGCAAGGCGGGCCGTGCGCTCGATGCCAATGACCACCACATCGTCACGCTGGTGGACTGGCTGTGGCAATACGCGTTCGATCAACGCGCCTCCGATATTCATCTTGAGCCGCGCCGCGATTCTGCGACGGTGCGCTTCCGCATTGATGGCGTGCTGCATCAGGTCTATCAGGTGCCCGCCACCGTGGCCAACGCGATGACGTCGCGTATCAAGATCCTGGGTCGCATGGACGTGGTGGAAAAGCGCCGCCCGCAGGATGGCCGCATCAAGACGCGCATGCCCGATGGCGAGGAAATCGAATTGCGCTTGTCCACGTTGCCTACCGCATTTGGCGAAAAACTGGTGATGCGTATTTTCGATCCCGATGTGCTGGTGCGGGATTTTTCCGAGCTGTGTTTTTCGACCGAGGATTACGAAAAGTGGCAGGCGCTAATCGCCAATCCAGGCGGTATTGTGCTGGTCACAGGTCCTACCGGTTCCGGCAAGACCACCACGCTGTATTCGACGCTGAAACAACTGGCGACACCCGAAGTCAATGTCTGCACGATTGAAGACCCGATCGAGATGATTGAACCGAGCCTGAACCAGATTCAGGTGCAGCCACAGCTCGATTTCGGGTTTGCCGAAGGCGTACGCGCGTTGATGCGTCAGGATCCGGACATCATCATGGTCGGCGAAATTCGCGATCTGGAGACCGCGGAAATGGCGATCCAGTCGGCGTTGACGGGCCATCTCGTGCTTTCGACATTGCATACCAACGATGCGCCCACGGTCGTCACGCGCTTGCTTGATCTCGGCGTTCCGGCATATCTCCTGAACTCGACGCTTCTCGGCGTCATGGCGCAGCGGCTGGTGCGCACGCTTTGCCCGCATTGCAAGGAAAAAGTCCCGTTCGATAATCCCGAAAAAATCAAGATATGGCACGACACCGTGTCACCGTGGAAAGGCGATCCACCCAAGGACATTTACAAACCGGTCGGTTGCCTGGAATGCCGCAATACCGGTTATATGGGCCGCATCGGTATTTATGAAATCCTGCTCATGACGCCTGAGATCAAGCGTCTCATCGTTGCCGATGCCGACCTTGCGGCGATCACGGCCGAGGCATATAAGTCGGGCATGAAGCCGCTCAGGTTGTCAGGCGCAATGAAAGTGGCGCAGGGCATTACGACACTGGAAGAGGTATTGAAAGTGGCGCCGCCGCCGACTTGAGGCGGGCACGTGCAACAAATTGGCAAACACAAGGACTGGCGGGGCTGTTGGCGGCAAAATGCCCGAAAAGGCCCGTCAGTGCTAGAGTTTAGTGTCCTGACCTGACACGGTCCAGAATCACCCATTCCATTGCGTAGGCATTTTTTTCGTCTGACGCGCGATGCTCGCGCCAGCACTCTTGCCATGCGCCAGATTCCAGCACCGGGAAATAGGTGTCACCTTCAGTGGTTACATCGACCTCGGTGATATAGAGACGATCCGCGACAGGCAGTGCTTCGTTATATAGGGTTGCTCCGCCGATGACAAATACTTGTTCGGCTGATGTGCAACTTGCCAGCGCGGCGTCGAGGGAGCTGAAAACGTCACAGCCTTCTGCACGCCATTCCTTGTTGCGGCTCACGACGATATTGCGTCGTCCGGGTAGCGGTTTTCCGATAGATTCAAAGGTCTTGCGGCCCATGATGATGGGATGCCCGAGGGTGTGCTTCTTGAACCACGCAAAATCGGCGGGAAGGTGCCACGGCATCTTGTTGTTGATGCCAATTGCGCGATTCTTCGCCATCGCGACAATAAGATTGACCCTCATCAGACGGCGATCGGCGCTTTAATGCCGGGATGCGGGTCGTAATTTTCCAGCGAGAAGTCTTCAAACCGGAAGGCGAATAAATCCATTACCGCCGGGTTCAATCGCATCGTCGGCATAGGCCTTGGCGTACGTGACAGCTGTTCGTGGGTTTGATCGAGATGATTGAGGTAAAGATGCGCGTCGCCCAGCGTGTGAACAAAGTCTCCTGGTTTCAGGCCGCAGACCTGCGCGATCATCATCATTAGCAGCGCGTATGAAGCGATATTGAATGGCACGCCCAGGAAGATATCCGCGCTACGCTGATAGAGTTGACACGAGAGCCTGCCGTCGGCGACGTAGAACTGAAAGAAAGCGTGGCAGGGTGCCAGTGCCATCTTCGGAATGTCGGCAACGTTCCAGGCGGAGACGATCATGCGCCGCGAATCAGGATTGGTCGTGATCTGTTTGAGCACGTCGCTGATCTGGTCGATGTGTGTGCCGTCGGGGGCCGGCCACGAGCGCCACTGGTAGCCGTAAACGGGGCCGAGATTGCCTTGTACATCTGCCCACTCGTCCCAGATCGTTACGCCGTTTTCTTTCAGATAGCGGGTATTGGTCTCACCTTTCAGGAACCACAGCAGTTCATGGATGATGGAGCGAAGGTGCAGTTTCTTTGTGGTCAGGAGCGGAAAACCAGCCGAAAGATCGAAGCGCATTTGATAGCCGAAAACGGAACGTGTGCCCGTGCCCGTGCGATCGGATTTTTCCGTGCCGTGTTCGAGCACATGGCGCATCAACGACAGGTAGGCGGCATCGGCGGAATTGAAAACGGATGAGGCGGACGTCATCGGCTGGCTGGCAAGTGGTTGGTCGGTGTCGTTGCATTTTACCGAATTGCGCGGGATGCTCTGGATTCCCATATAAGAGGCGTGCGATTCAAACTGATGTGAAAATGTGAAATGCTTTGCTTCCCCCTTTGGAAAAAGGGGGATCGAGGGGGATTTTAGGTCGTCGCCAACCCGGGTAACTGGAAATTTTCGAGCACCGCAAATCCCTCCCTGCCACCCTTGGAAAAGGGAGGAGCCAAAATCCACATCACTTTGAATCGCACCCAAATAAGAGTGCTTGCCAATGCGGGTGCGTGCCGCCAGGACCTTGTTCCGGATGCCTGTGCCCTCAACGGTAAGTTTCTTCCAGTTCAGCAAGCAACGCCGCCAGTTGATCGAGCGGAAACAACTCGATTCCCGCCGCGATCGCGCGACCGCCACCGTTGGCAAACCGGGTGGCCACTTTCCCGGCATCCCTGGGCTTCGAGGCGGGCGCACGAATACTGACCGTCGCCGTGCCGCGGACATTTGTGGTGAGGACCGCATGCGCTCGATCCGGGAAGGCATGCACAAGGTGGTTGGCAAACGCGCCACTGACTCTGCGCGCCCAGGACTCGTTGGGCATCAGGAAAATGGAGGCAACATCGCTTGCGCCGAATGCATTGACGGCGAGCGCCTTTGCCATGTCACTCTCATAGCCGGTTTTCAGGCGGGAAAGCACATCTTCATGCTCAATGAAATCAAACGGGCTCGCGTAAGGCGCAAGCAGGACAGCAAGCGTTGCGGGCGGGTAGTGCAGGTCTTCGACGGATTCTCCATAGGCGTTGTAGTTAATGCATTCACCAAGCAGCCGGAGCTGCGCTTCCTGCGCCGGCAGAAGGTTGGCATCCCGCGACAACCGTCGTGCGACCGCGGACAGGTTGTCACCGAAGGCGGCTGCGATCGCCCAGAGCCGGTGCGCGCCGTTGCAATGCCGATCAACCAGCAAACTGGTACAAGTGTCCGGCCTCTCGTCGATGCAAGCGGTCAAATGCGGATGCGGCCGCAGGCAGCTCGCGCGATGATGATCGAAATAAGTGATCCGCGCGCCGGTCGCGAGTAACGCGTCAACCGCGATCGCGTTGCGGTCATAGGAGATGTCGAATACCTGTATGTTGTCCTCGCATTGCACGGACTGCGTTTTCACGACGTGTCCCAGCAAAGCAATGTCGCGTTTGACGCCGCTGATCAGCGTCGCCTGTTCAAGTGCGACAGGATAAGTCAGGCGAAATTGATGGCGTGCGAGTAGCCCGTCGGCATCGCCGTTGAATACATCGATCGTGTTCTTATGGGGCATTGGATTGATGCGCTACCCGAGGCAGCCAATTCCTGAAGCTTAGAGTTTCCCAGTCCGCATCTGGCAATGCGGCGGCGGTTTTGGCCATTGCAGGCAGGATTGAATTGCGTGCGACCCAACGTGCGTTTACTGCTGTCGGGCGGGTACCTGATCGACACGGGAAGCGGGGTTCATTCGCTCCGCCGACAAGCGCGGAGCGATGCGCTCACCGATCAGGTTTTGCCGTTTTTCTGCGTGAAGATAATCCACAGGCGCGCGAGGTCAGCAACGCCGTCTGTGCCTTGTACAGTTTTCAGCGTCTGAATACCCTTGGCCTTTTGGCCTAGCTGAATCTGCGCGAGTCCCAGATGAAGCTTGGCATCTTCGGGTCGGCGCAGGCCGCCTTTCTTGATTCCCGCTTCCATCAAACTGATGCCCCTGGCTGCCTGGCCAGTTGCAACAAGCTTTTCTCCGAGAACAACCAGGCTATTGCCGTCCTTTGCCGCGCTTGCGTCGGTTTCATCCTGCGCGCTAATCGCTGTTTTCTGTGCCTCGGCAATTTTCTTGTTGGCCAGGTCACGCAAGCGCTTGTGGCGATCGGCTTCAGCGCCCTTGCCGAGCGCACCATTGGCGAAGCCATCATCGATGGCCTTCTTGCCTTCCACGGCGTTGCCGGCTTGAATGGCGAGCTGCGCCATTTCCATGTAATCGGTGGTGGAAGCCAGGTTGCCGGTGGCGAGCTGCAGGCGATAGACATCCAGCGCCAGACGATCCGAAAATCCCGGCTTCTTCTGCACGCCGGAAATAACGTTTGCCCACAGACTCTTCTTCGGATAATAGTTGAGCAGCTTCTCGATCGTCGCCGCGTAGCCGGAATTGTTCTTCTGCCGCAGATAGCTATTGGCCAGCAATTGCAGCTTTTCCTCGGACGGCGTGCGACCTGCCTTCTCATCGGCCTCGACATCGTTCAGCGATTCCTTGGCCGACGCGGCGAAATCGCCGCTCTGGAAATACGACTGAATCATCAAGGTGCGGACCTGGCCGCCGGTACCGCCTTCCTTGAAGTAACGCGTGCCCCATTTGACGGCGGACGCAAAGTCCCTTGAATTGTAGTAATTGGTGGCGAGCGCTTCAATGATCTTGAGTTGATCGGCCTGGGGAGCTTTGCCCGAAGCAACCACCGCTTCATAGGCCTTGATGGCGGTATCGCCCTCCTTCGCCCCGGTGGCGGCCGAGGCACGCATGCGCTCGACCATGTAGGTTTCATACGGCGTCTTGGCCGATACCGCGTCGGCTTCGCGCACTTTCGCCAGCGCATCCCTGAATTTGTTGGCCTTCATCAAATCCTGTGCCGCCTGCAACGGTGTGCCGACTTCGGGGCGCACCTTTTCCTGTGCATAACCATTCGGGATGACGGCCGCGAGAAGGCCAGCCAGAACAGCGGCGCGTACGATCGCTCGCAGGATCAGATTGGATCGATTCATGGATATTTGCTCCGGGGAAAAATGCGAAACGCGGCCTCAGCCGCGTTTCACCAAATCAGAATTACTTGACGAACTGTTCGTTACCGACAATACCGAGCTTGGTGATACCCAACCGCTGTGCGGAGGCCATTACCATGGCGACATCCTTGTATTGCGCCAGCTTGTTGGGCCGCAGGTGCACCTCCGGTTGAACCGATTCGGAGGCGGCCGATAACAGGCGTGTTTCGAGCGCGTTGCGGTCTGAAATGATTTCGCCGTTCCACATGACCGTGCCGTCAAAGTCGACGTCGATCTGTACCACAATCGGCTGGACCAGCGGCGGCGGCGGATTGCCCACTGGCATGTTCAGCTTGACCGCATGCGTCTGGATCGGAATGGTGATGATCAACATGATGATCAGGACCAGCATCACGTCGATCAACGGCGTGGTGTTCATCTCGATCATGACTTCCGGTTCCTTGGAGCCGTCGCCCGAGCCTACGCTCATGCTCATGACTGTTTCCTTTCAAAATGCTGGTTCATCCTAGCCTCCCACCACGAAATTGGGCGGCGGTTCGGTGATAAACCCGATCTTCATGATGCTGGCGCGCTGGCAGGTATAGACGACCTTGCCGATCGACTCGTAGCGCGCGTCCAGGTCACCGCGAATGTGCACTTCCGGCTGCGGCACGACCACCGCGACCACCTTGAGCCGATCAAACAGGGCGTCGGTATCCGGCACCAATTGCTGGTTCCAGAAGATGTCACCATCCTTGTTGACCGAGATCAGGATGTTCTCCGGCTTGGTCTGCGTCGGCAGATTGCGCTCTTTCGGCAGTTCCACGGCGACGTTCTGGATGATCGCCGGAATGGTGATCAGGAAGATGATCAGCAACACCAGCATCACGTCGACCAGCGGCGTGGTGTTGATGGCGGAGATGACTTCATCTTCGCCGCTGTCCGACCCTACGTTCATTCCCATAATGGGTTCCTCATGCTCGGGTTACGGGGTGCCGTCGAATTATTTCTTTTTGCCGCCACCGCTCATGAGCACGGAATGCAGGTCGGCACTGAAGGCGCGCACTTTTTCCATGGAGACCTTGTTGCGGCGAATCAGCCAGTTATACGACAACACTGCCGGTACCGCCACGGCCAGACCGAAGGCGGTCATGATCAGCGCTTCACCGACCGGACCGGCCACCTTGTCAATGGAGGCTTGACCGGCGATACCGATGGCGGTCAGCGCGTGGTAGATGCCCCACACGGTACCGAACAGACCGACGAACGGGGCAGTCGAGCCAACGGTTGCCAGGAAGGCCAAGCCGTCCTGCAGGCGATTGTTGACGTTATCGGTGGAACGTTGGATGGACATCGTCACCCACTCGTTCAGGTCGACACCGGCCATCAGTCCGCTGTGGTGGTCGCTGGCTTTCAGGCCGCTTTCGGCGATGAAACGGAAGGCGCTGGCTTCACCAAGCGTGGCAACACCCTGCTGAAGCGATCCGGCGGCCCAGAATTCGTCGCCGGCGCCCTTTGCGTCTTTCATCAGTTTGAACTGTTCAAACAACTTGACGATGAGGATGTACCAACTGCCCATCGACATGATGCCAAGGATGATCAGCGTCGCCTTGGTAACGAAGTCGCCGTCTCTCCACATGGCTTCCAGTCCGTAGGGATTGGTGACCATTTCCTTGGCAACCGTCGGGGCGGCAACCGGTGCGGACTTGGCGGCCTCTGCTGCCGGTGCGGCATCCGCGGCGGGTTTGGCAGGATCCGCAGCAGGCGCCTGCGCGAACGACTGAGTGGACTGCAGGGATACGATGGCTGCGGCGAACGGGGTCGCGGCCATCACGACGGCGACCAGCAGCGCGGGGATACGGTTGATTAAATTCATGTTGCCTCCACTAAAAAGTTTATTGACTTGATTTTATGCTGACAAGCTTGGTGTCCCGCCTGCGGTTGCCAGCCGGTGGGACACGCATTCCAATATTGGTTCAGTCCGTTAACTTGAATGAGAACGGTACTTGCACCCGCACTTCTCTTCCCTGGCCGTTGCACTTGAACTGGCGCACGGCGTTCACCGAGACGCTGTTGAAAACGCGATTGCTTGAAGACTTGACGTCGACGTCCTTGATTTCGCCGTTGATCGCGACGGTGAATTCCACCAGTACATCACCCTGAATGCCGTCTTTGCGGGCGGCGGGTGGGTATTTGATCTCAGTGCGAATCAATTGCGAGTTCGGGCAGGCCACCCCTACGCTCGGCGGCGCAGGCGGCGCGGCCACGACGGCGGCCGGCTTCGGTGGCGCGTAGACGGGGGGCGCCACTGCGGTGCGATTGGAGATCACCGGCGCCTGAATGGCGGGCGCGGAAATCTGTACCTCCGGCGGCGGCACGAAGGTCGGCATGACTTGCACCATCTTGGGCGGCGGCGGCGGCGGGGTGTCGGGAGGCGGCGGTTTCTTGACCTCTTCGATGATCTTGGTTTCCAGCGGCGCCTTGATCACTTCGATGGCCTTGCGAGCCAGCCCTGTCATCAGGGCGTAAACGACGAGCACATGCATAATGATTACCACCGTTATGCCGGTAACATGCTTGCCAGGCTGGCGCTGTTGTTGCGCGTAATCCATTGATTCCCCTCCGTTGGTCACTCGCTTCTTGGGCGAGAGTTAGGGCTGCTAAAAAACAACGCGAATTCTATCCTTTTATTCGGAGAAACGCATCATGGGTATTGAATTTGACACAATCCAGCGTTAGCCGCCAGCCATTTTGCCACGTGTCCGCAGTTTGAACATTGGCTGGCATGACATACCTGCATTGCAGGCGCGGCGCATAGATGCTGGGAATGTGGCTGTGACAATACTCAATGAATTGTGCCGCACATTACAATTATGCATCACCAAAGCGAATCCATGAGCGATCTGCGAAATCTTAAATGCGAGGCCACAAAATTGACATGACAATTTCCATGCAGATTATTCCCGCCCATGCGGGCGCAGTCGTCCGCGCGGATGTTCGCCTGGACGATGGCAGGCTTCGAGCGGTGCTGCATTGAATTCGCGGGTCGCACACGCGATTTCGGTCGTGGAGCGTCGCGCGCGTTCGAAATTACGTATTGTTTGCAATCGAGCATGCAAGGTACCCCCACAAATCCAAGAAATGGAATCAGCCCATGCAAGAAGATCCGGTCGATAAACGTGCGGTAGCCGCACTCGAAGCTGAAGCGGTAGGGCGCATGCGCGCTGGCCGGGAGCGTGAGGCAGTCGATTCCTGGGGGCGCCTGCTTCAACACGATCCCAATCATCTGCGTGCCCTGACTGCGCTCGGTCAACATTCGTTTCGAAAGGGGGAGTGGCAGCCCGCTCGCGTGGCATTCCAGCGTGTTGTCGACGTAAGCGGCGCCGATCCGCAACAGTGGGTGAATCTGGCGCTGGTGTGCCAGCGCATGGGAGATGAGCCCGGCGAAGAAAACGCTGTTCAGGGCGCGCTTGCCTGCGAACCCAACGACCTGCTCGCGCTCATCATGCGGGCAAATCTTTTCGAGCGCCAAGGCAAGATGCACAAAGCTGCTCGCGCGTACGGTACCGCCGCGATCGTGGCACCAGCAATGGATAACTTGCATCCGGACCTCAAGCCCGCGCTCGCACATGCGATTGAATACAGGGAAAAATATGATCGTGAATTTGCTGCATTCATGGACCAGTACTTGAATGGTCACTATCAGGCGAGGGCGGGCGAAAATCTGAAAAGATTTCGCGATTCGGTCGACATCATGCTGGGTCGCAAGCGCCGCTATGATTCGCAGTCAGCGATTTATCACTATCCGCAGCTGGCCCCCATCGACTTTTTTGAGCGCGCCGATTTTCCGTGGCTCGATGCATTCGAGGCGGCCACCGACGACATCCGCCAAGAGTTCATGGGGGTACTCGGTTCGGAACAAGGATTCGAGCCCTACATCAGTTATCCCAATGATGTGCCGGTCAATCAGTGGGCGGAACTGAATAATTCACCGCAATGGAGTGCGTTCCACCTATTTAAAATGGGGCGAAAGGTCGAGGCAAACGCCGCAAAATGTCCCGTAACGATGAGCCTTCTCGCGTCCGCGCCGGCACCTGATCAACCCGGGCGCACGCCGGCCGCGATGTTTTCGCTTCTCAAGCCGCACACAAAAATCCCCCCGCACGTGGGCGTGTCAAACGTTCGCGTGGTCACGCATTTGCCACTGATCATCCCGGAGAGCTGTGGATTTCGCGTCGGCAACGAAACCCGCGAATGGGTGCCCGGCAAAGCCTGGGTATTCGACGATACGATCAATCACGAGGCGTGGAACGATAGCGACAAATTGCGGGTTGTATTGATTTTCGATATCTGGCACCCACACCTTACGCCGCCGGAACGAGCAATGATCACGGCGATGACAGATGGCATCAACGCCTTTTCCAAAGAGGAGGGCGGCTTCGATCTTTAGCGAGCGATATCTTCTCGTCCGCGTTTAATTTGCGACGTAATCCACGGGACGCGATCACGCTACGCTTGAGCCGAACGCAAAGAACGCCATTTGGCGCGGTGTTTGAGGCAAAAGACCGCTGAGAGCCGCGCCGGTGCTGGGTTTCTTAATTGAACATGGATTTGCGGGCAAAAAAAACGGCGAGCCTGAGCTCGCCGTTTAAGTTGAAACTACCTTCGTGCCAGATTAGAACTTGGCGTTCAGGTTAAGGAATACACGGCGTCCCAGCGCGTCGTACACTTGCGGAAAGGTATTGCCGTTGCCGAAGATGCTCGGGCCGGACACGGTGGTGATCGGCGGATCCTTGTCGAACAGGTTGTTGATACCGGCGCGCAAGGTGATCTGCTTCGTGACTGCGTAGGAACCGGCGAGGTCGAAGTAGTTGCGCGAGCCCAGTGTTTTTTCCACTGACTGTACCGGGCCTGACAGCTTCGGGTTCGAGCTGCTGGTGTCAACATCGACCGAGCCGAAGAAGCGCCACGTCAGGGCCAAGTCCCAGTTCCACGGGGTGGTCCAGGTGGCGCGGGTCTTGTTTCTCCACTCCGGGTTCGGCACGCCGCAGTTGTTGCCATACAGGCCAACGCAGTCATAGTTACCCAGCCCTTTGATTTCCTCGGTTTCTGCCTTGAGGAGGTAAGTCGCCACGGTGTTCACGTTCAGGCTACCGAGATTAGGCAGTTTGTGGGTGTAGTTGAACCCAAGGTCGATACCCGTTGCGCGTGAGCCACCGATGTTCTGGTTGGTGCCGACGATCCTTGCGGTGTCGAGCAGCCACAAGGTGCCCAGGCGGTCACGCGTGATCAAGCTGCAAAAGAGCGGGTTGCCGGTTGCAATACACTGCGCCAGCGAGGTGACCGGATTGATGATGCTGATCGTGTCTTCCACCTTGATGTCAAAGTAGTCGACTGTTGCGCTCAGGTTGGACATCGGCGTAAACACCACGCCAAGCGTATTACTCTTGGCTTTTTCAGGGTTCAGGTTAGGGTTGCCACCTTGCAAGAAGTTGTACTGACCGGCCGGACTATCCTGAATGTTGCCGTATTGCGCGGCGGTCACACCGGTGCGTGCGCATTGCGCCAGTGTTGCCGCCGGGGCGGATCCGGCGCAAGGATCGGAGTCGTTGTCGTACAGATTCAAGCCTTGCGCCTGGTACAACTCGATCAGGTTGGCGGCACGAACGGCCTTCTGGTAGCTGGCGCGCAATCTGACTTGCTTGGTCGGTGACCACTCAACACCAAACCCGTAGGTATTGGTCTTGACGCCGGTGGTGTAGTCGGAATTGCGGTAGCTGGCGTTTGCGCTGAGCAATTCGGCAAACGACGCACCCTCAAGGATTGGCACGCGTACTTCGGCGTAAATATCCTTCACGGTGAACTTGCCGTTCAGTCCCGGTGTCGGGCCACCTGAACCAGACAGGCTGCCTGTTTGGGTCAGGGAATCGGTCTGCAGATCCAGTTTTTCCGTGCGGCGCTCAATACCGACGGCGACGGCTACACCGTTCTTGGAGGTTGGCAACTTGATGCCATACGTGCCCAGATCGGAAGAAATGCTGCCGCCCTGAACCATCTGTTCGGTGCCGCCGGTACGAATACCGGGCGCCTGCAGATAATTCAACTGTGCCGATGTGATCTTGCCCAGTTGCCATGGGTTGTACGGCACGCAACTCGTATCGGCGCCGGTCGTCGCGACGCGGCAAGTTGCCACGCCGTTGACGTTTACCACATCCAGCGCGTTGTCGATACGGGCGTTTTCGAAGTAGTTTTTCTCGGTTTGCTGGTAAATAACCTTCGCGGTTTGCATGAAGGCGTCATATGACCAGTTGCCGACATCACCCTTGACGCCCACCACGGTACGGAATGACGTATTGCGGAACTCGGACTGGCGTCCGCCACCTTCGACGTTACGACGTTGAACCACTACGTCGGTCGTGTCACCCGCCTGATTGAGACCCAATGCGGTTTTCCAGGAAGAAGAGAGCAGGGGATTGTCAAACGCGATTGTAGCGATCGAGCCGAAAACGCCACCAGGTGCAATCTGCGCGATGCTGCGGTAGTCGGTAAAGGCAAATTCGGAATAAAGCTTGACGTCAGGCAGGAAATCATAATTGGCCGACGCGTTGGCGTTATAGCGCTCCGAAGGGCGTTGAAAGTGGTTGGCCGGGCCGAAGTTGTACTGGTCCAGCGCATTCGAGAAAATACGCGCCGTGCCATTGGAGTCACCGTTCGTATACACCTTGCCGGTGGTCAGGTTGGTGATGCGGGTGGTCGCGTTCGTGCCCGAACCGCCGCAGCTGAAAACTGAACCGGAAGCGGCCAGCGAGCAGGCGCTGAAATCACGTTCCGACTGCAGGAGCGCCTGTTCTTTCTTGTAGCCGAAGTACACGGTCGCATTGCCTTTGCCGTTGCCGAAGTTGCCGCCCATGAGGACGTTGGCGTCAAAAATCCGCCCATCGTCGCTCTTGTCGCCTGGCACGGCGAATTCTTTCGGGTTGGTCGCGGCACGGCCACGGACAATATCCGCCACACCGGCTGCATTCTGCTGCTGGTGGTTGTAGAAACCGTGATTGACGTCGAACTGCACGCCTTCGAACTTGTCGTTCATGATGAAGTTCACCACGCCCGCAACCGCATCCGAACCGTATACCGCGCCGGCGCCGCCAGTCAGGATCTCCACGCGCTTGATCAGCGGCGAAGGAATCTGGTTCAAGTCAGCCGAGGCCGAATTCGCGCTACCGTAGGGCAGGCGACGGCCATTGACGAGTACCAGGGTACGGGAAGCACCGAGGCCGCGCAGGTTGACGGTGGCCGTACCGGTCGCGCCGTTGGCGACGTTGGCGCCCTGGGCCGCGAATACTTGCGGCAGGTTGTTCAGGAAGCTCTCAGCCGAACGCACACCGTCGACCTTGATGGTCACGGCATCGACCACGGTAACCGGGCTCGCGCCTTCAAGGTTTGGCGGCGGGATACGCGTGCCGGTAACTTCAATTTTTTCCGCCTTTTGTTCGACGGGTGCAGCTTGCTGCGCGTAAACAGAATGCGCGGCCATCAGCGACAGTGCGAGGCCGGTGGCAATAACGCTTTGCTTGCGCGCAAACGTTGAGACCGGGCGCTTATTTTTACTCATATATGATGCCTCCTAGTTGAAGTGGTGTAACTCAGGCAAACCATTCAAACGATTTCGGGTAATACGAAAACACACGAAATAACTTCGTGCCGTACGGTTGCTTAAGTAGTGGTTCGGGAAGCCGCCAACCGCTGTTGCCGAGTGAGACATGTCGACATCGGATGGGAACCAAATGAAACAATAGCTTTCCAGTGGACGAAGAATAGCGGCAGTCGCCCTTGAAATCCAACATCGCGTGCCAATTAGTTCGCCAATGTTGCAATTGTGCAACAGCTTGAAACGGTATTGAAAAATGCAGATGCGGTCGAATCGGCGTCGTCCGCACTTTTTGGTAGCGCTTCCGGCGTGTTGTATGCGGTAACTCGATGCCGGTTAAGCGCGAAGTCAGCGGGAAACTTCTAATAACTCCCCGTTCGTGCTGAGGTATCGAAGCACACCCAATGCAAGCCATTGATTCCTTTATGTCAGAATGCCCTTCGATACCTCAGGGCGAACGGAAATAGGGTTAATAGAAGTACCCAGCGGAAAAACTCAAGCACTGGCGCGCTTTCCAGGCCGATATCGGCTGGAAAGCCGCGCCGGTGCTTGACTTTCAACCGCCACCACTCCATCGCATTGCCAAATCGCGTCGTTGGTCGAAAAAATCCCCGCACGCGGCGGGGATTTTTTCCTTCTCAATCGCGTTTACTGACCAAACTGGTCTTTCAGGAAGGCGAATATCTGTTTGTAAAGATCGACGTTGTTTTCGAGTTTTCCGTAGCCGTGCCCTTCATCCTCCTTGAGTACATATCCCTTGACGGGATTGCCGGCGCGCTCAAGTTCATTCTTCATGCGGGAAATCTGCCCGAGTGGTACACGGATGTCATCAATACCGGCGTACATGAATACCGGGCGCTTGATCTTGGACGCGTTGGAAGACGGGGGAAATATCGCGCACCGTCTTTGAATCGAAGTCATTTTCTCCCAGGATTCCCTTCCAGAACGTTACCGCGGCTTCGCTCGATGCCGTGTCACCCTCCTGAGTGGTCAACTGGTACTTGAAGTCGGTCACTGCCAATCCGGCAATTGCGCATTTCCATTTCTCGTTGGAGCGCACCAATGCCTGAAGAGCCGCATAGCCGCCATAGCTCGCGCCGGACATGCACACCTTGTCCGCCTGCACGAATCCCTGAGCGATGCCCCACTGCAATGCATCCTCGTGATCGTCGGACATTTGCCGCCCAACCGAACCAAAGCCGGCGTAGTAGATCTTCGAACCGAAGCCGGGGGTGATGCGGAAGTTTGGCACGATGACCGCATAGCCGCGCGAGGCGAATAGCTGTCCTTCGTTATATCCAAATCCGCTGCCCCAGCGATCCGCGCGCACAGACGGGCCGCCATGGATATGCACGACAGTCGGCAGCTTGGTGCCAGGTTTGTAGTCCTTCGGCAGGAAGTAGTAGCCGTCAATCTCAAATCCATCGCGCGTCTTGAAGCGGAATGGCCGCTGCTCGACCAGCTTGCCATCGAGCCACGGTTTTGCGGCGCCAATCTCTTCGAGCGTTTTCTTCTTCCTCGTAGAAGTACCAGCGCGTCGGCCTCGTATCGGAATACGACGAGACGATCAGGCGTTTGCCATCGGGGGTGCGGCTGAAACGATTGATGCGACCGGGCAACGTGCGATCCAGCAAAACCTGAATCGACGCATACTTTTCGTCGGTCCAGGTGATCTCCGGCTTGTCCGCCGATACGGAATATCCGATCACTTTTTCGGTTTCCTGATGGAGAACCGGTCCGCCCGCGTCACCGCCCCCGCATCTGCGCCCATGTCGTAACGCGGATGCTGCGCCAGCAGTTCACCCATCGTCTTGGTATTGGGGTCAAAGCGATAGACGGCCATGGTATCCCGCCCGCCGTTGTACGCAACCTGCAAGGTCTGGTCATTGGCATCAAAGGCCAGCGGAATCATCACCGGCCCCTTGTTCGCTTCCGAGCGTGACAGTTCGTACCAGGGTGAATTCTCATCCTTGCGGTAGTAGACGACGGCAGTCAATTTGTCCTTGATGCCTGCAATAACCACACGCGGGACGAGTTTGCTGTCCATCAGCCACTCGGACGTCAAATCCGACGGTCGCCCTTGGGTGAGAATCGTGTATTTGCCGGTCTTGATGTTCAGGCGATAGAGATCCGTTGAGTTGGCCGACGTCATGTTACCGCTTGCAATAATCTCTTCATCATTGCCGGGAATGCGGCGAAAGAAACTCAGGCTGCGATAGACATACTGCCCCTTTGCGCGGGTCGCACGCACTGTATCCGATAGCGCGCGATAGTCCTTGCCATCGCGCCCGATGACGAACAGTCCGCCGCCGTCAAATTGGCCGGCGCCTGTTGGGCTGTTATTCTGGCCCAGGGAATACATGAGGCGGTCATTGCTTATCCAACGGATGCCCTGTACGTCGAAACTATCGTATGTCGTCAGGACAAATGCTTTCCGTGTCGCAAGGTCGATGACCGAGAGGTTCATCCGGCCCTTGTAGGGCATGGTGACGGCCATATATTTGCCGTCGCGCGAAAGAGTCGGGCTACCGAGTTGCGGCTGCTTCCAGATATCTTCAATCGACAGCGTTGCCTGGGCGCTTACAGCAAATGCGGCGCTCGCCATGAAAATAGCGCATAGGAAACGTGCGAGGTTCTTTGTCGCAACTGACATCACAGAGAATTTGTCCAAAATTTTTACCTTTCCTGGAACGATTGACCAAGTGGACGAAGCCGGAATTGTGTCCAGCGCGCCTGAAAAAAAACGCAAATCATACTCGTATTCATTACAGCGGTGACGCGAATATGGCATGCGCGCACGGACTGAAACAGAATATGCCGCCAAAACAGAAAAGGGGCCGAAGCCCCTTTTCTGTTCTGGTACAACAACCGGGTAACGAGATTACTTGAAGCTGTAAGACGCGCCGATGGAAATAAAGCGTCCTTTCAGATCGTACAGCGAAGATGCGTAACGCAGCGTGGCATTGCCGTCATACGGCGGCTCTGCATCGCGCAAATTGTTCACTGCTGCCGTCAAGACCAGATTCTTGAATCCGCCATAGCGCACGAACAAGTCTTGGAAGTCGCTGGAGCCGACGTGAGTTTGTTGAGGTAAAGCGGATGCATACGCTTGATCGTAACCAGCAATATGACGATTGGAGAGGCGGACAGTCCAATTGCCGCGCTCCCACTCAGCGGAAATATTGCCACGATAACGCGGGAGATACGCGAAGTCATTGGAGTCAACCGCCTCGGTCGGATCCTCGCCTTCCGCCAGTACATACTTGTAGCTTTGCATGTAAGAGTAGGCAGCCTTTAGCGTGACTTTGCCGTTCTCTCCGAAATTGAATCGATGGCTCGCGTCTACATCAAATCCACTGGTCTCCGTTGAAGCAAGGTTGACATATTTCGCGGAGATGGACAGGACGGCGTTGTCGGTCGGGCTGCGGACAATCTGGCCTGGATAGCGACCAGGATTGTTCAGGATGAATGTGAAGTCATCCACCGAAACAATGTCTTTTTGCTTGATGCGGTAAAAATCAATTCCAAAGCTGGTGTTCTTCGAAGGTTCCCAGATGGCACCCCAGTTGTAGTTGTCGGAGGTTTCCGGCTTGAGGTTGCCCGCGCCGGTATAAGCTCCGCTGGTGTTGTAACTCGTACGCAACACGGGATCGGAAATGCCAATAAAGAAAATAGCGCTGGATTTGGAGTTTTCAGGCAGGGTTGGTGCGCGGAAACCTTTTGAATATGTTGCACGCACCAACAGTTCAGGTGCGACGGTCCATTTGGCACCGATACCCGGCACAGTCTTACTGCCGAAATCACTGTATTTCTCTTGACGGACCGCAGCCTGGAGTTCCAGATCCCTGAGAAGTTTGCCGTTCAATTCGGCAAATACGGCGGTATTGCGGCGTTCACCGTCGACGGAAACCGAACCTGAGCCGAAAATGGAGCCATTTCGCGATTGCGCGTCCGGGATGTCGATCATCGACTCTTTGCGCGTCTCGGCACCACCCGCGACGCCGATCGGGCCATTCGCGGTTTGCATCAATTCCGACGATGCCTTGAAGTCGAGTGATTGCAGTTTCGATGTTGAGACGCGGGTAGTTGTCGTCATCAATCCTTTCACGACGGCGGCATTGGCCGGGTCATTGCGATTGAAGTAGTTATACGTATTGTTGGTGAGGACGGCGATGGTCGGTGCCGCGCGCAAGACGTTGTAGCCCGTGCGGGTCACTTTATTCTTTGCCGATGCTGCGCCAAGTTCCCAATCCCACGTTCCCATCGTGCCTTTCAGACCGGCAAGGAAACGATTGGTGTCGTTCTTGAGATCTGAATCGCGTCCGCCCACTTCGGTAAACAAGTATTGGAACTGTGCGGCGGTAGGGACGCCATTGAGTTTGTATGCATATGGACTGCTGGCGGGAATCAAGCCCAGTACCTGCGCGGGCAGGCCGGTTGCCGGATTGAGATAGGTATTGGCCGTGCCGATAAACGGCGGCTGGAATTTCTGGAACGACTTGCTGGTGCTGAGGCCAATTTCGGCAAAAGCCTGCATGGTCGGTGTGACGTCCAGCGTACCGCGTGCCAGAACGCCACCGCGCTCGGTGCGAGGATTCAAGCTGTTGAATCGGGCCAGGTTTTCATAGCAACTGGTGCCACGAGTCGTTGTGAACGGATTGACCGCCGTGACAGGAAGTACTCCAATATTTCCTGTACAGCCCGGCATGGCGATCCGGTTGGGATTAGGCGCGGCAGCGGCGGCGCCGAAAGGCACGTAAAGCGCAATACTCGTCAGGGCATAATCCCCGGCAATCTGATTGCGGTAGTCTTTGTTCTTCGAGAAATCGCGATCGCTTTCCAGCAGCAGGTCACGCTTGAAGTAATCGGCGGCCACCAACACATTGTATTTATTGCGACCCAGATCGCCTACACCGGCCGCCAGGCTGGCCCGGTATTCGTTCGCGCCGCCCTGGGTGGACGTACCACCACCGGCGGAAATATCCAAGCCCTGGAAATCTTTACGCAGGATCACGTTGATCACGCCGGCAATGGCATCGGAACCATAAATATGTGATGCGCCCGCTTTCAAGATCTCAATGCGATCGACGGCAGATGACGGAATGGCGTTCACGTCCACAAACGAGTCGCTGATGTTCTGCGCGAAGCCATATGCCGCCATGCGGCGACCATTGATGAGAACGAGGGTGTTTTTTGCGCCAAGGCCACGCAATGAAATACCGCTTGCGCCCGGCGCAAAGCTGTTTACACCGCCCGCTTCGTTGAAGCTGTTGCCCTGGTTGATCGACAATCCGCTCAGCACTTCGGCAATGGTATTCCTGCCGGTCGCCTGGATTTCTTCCCGGGTGATGATCTGTACGGGAGCGACGGTTTCGGTGTCGACCCGCTTGATGTTTGAGCCCGTTACTTCAATCTTTTCGACCTTTTGTGTCGGCGGGGTTTGTGCTTGTGCAAACGCCATCGGCGTCGCGATCAGTGCAGCCAGCAATGCTTGTGGCAGAGCTTTCATTTTGGAATGAGTCAAGTTAGGCCTCGTATTTTTAGGTTGCAGTATTGAGAATTTCGTTATGGACGCGATGCCTTAGTGCACATAGCGTTACAAACCGGGAAAGTTTATCGTCAAGAGGGCACGCTTGCCACAATAATTGGCGAATGTGGCGTTTTTGCAACAACAATGGCACGCTTCGTCGCAATTTGCCGCCAATGCGGGCCGCAAGTGAATCGGACATCTACTGGTACTGGGCTTGCCGTGGTGTGCCTATTCCAAAATCTCGCAAATCCGTCATGTTGGCGCATGCTGGAATCCGGCCTTACGGGATTTTCAAGCCATTTCACTAGACTTGGCCCAGGCATCACCGCGACGACGTGGGTTGAGAAGTTCCCTTCGAAGGTTTGCTGGCGGCGCGAATAAACGCCAATTCAGGTGGCTTCTTTCCATTGGTCGTGTTAAAATTTATGGCTGTAAAGAATTGATTTGCTTGGGCCTCGTGCCCATTTTTTATTTGTATTAGCGATTTCGAGCGCCACGGTATGTGGTTGACACGCAGGTTTCTGGGGGATTGGCGATGTCCGGGAATGTTCAGGCAATCGTCGAGTCGACGGTTGGTAGTCTCGGCTATGAGTTGGTGGATTTTGATCTGAGTGCTCGCGGCTTGTTGCGGGTCTTCATAGACAAAATCGACGGAATCTCAGTCGAAGACTGCGCCAATGTGAGCAATCACTTAAGCCGGGTATTCGCGGTTGAAGGAGTCGATTTCGAACGGTTGGAGGTGTCCTCTCCCGGCTTGGATCGATCGCTCAGGAAGTTGCAGGATTTTCAGCGGTTCGTGGGCTGCAGTGCGAAGGTCAAGCTCAACGCGATGATTGACAGTCGCAAGCGCTTCGAAGGTGTTATTGAGTCGGTGGGCGAGCGCGACATCGCTTTTCGGATCATTGAAGATCCGGCTAAGCCGGCGGGTCCGGGTACCGGCGCGCCGAAGGTTACGGGCAAGGTATTGGCAAAGTCGAAGGGCAAGCGAACGGCAGATCCGGCGAGTGGCAAGTTGATTACCGTTCCGCTTGAAAATGTTGATCGTGCGCGCCTGATTCCGGAATTTTGAAATAATCACAAGTTGCCGTCTTCTTCGTAAAAGAAATAAAGCGAATTGACGCAGGAGTTACAGAAAAATGAGTCGTGAAATTTTGTTGCTGGTGGATGCCCTGGCGCGAGAAAAAAATGTTCCGCGCGAGACGATTTTTGTGGCGCTGGAACTGGCGCTCGCATCCGCCACCAAGAAACGCTTTGAAGACAAATTCCTTCAGGAAGAAGCCGACGTGCGCGTCGAGATTGATCGCCAAACTGGCGAATATCAGGGCTATCGTCAATGGGTGGTGGTCCCCGACGAGGAGCACGAAGAACCTGCACGCCAGATCGCCATTACCGACGCGCCGGAACGCGGCGAAGACCTGCAGCTCGGCGACATCATCGAAGAGCCGCTGGAGGCGGTTGATTTCGGCCGCATTGGTGCTCAGACTGCCAAGCAGGTGATTCTTCAGAAAATTCGGGACGCGGAGCGCGAACAGATTCTCAGTGATTTCCTGGCGCGCGATGAACAACTCGTGACCGGTACCATCAAGCGTATCGAGCGCGGCAGCGTCATTGTCGAATCGGGACGCATTGAAGCCTTGCTGCCACGCGACCAGACCATCCCCAAGGAAAACTTGCGGGTGGGCGACCGGGTGCGTGCGTACCTGCTGAAAGTTGACCGCAATCTGCGTGGCCCGCAGCTGGTGTTGTCGCGCATCTCGCCGGAATTCATCAAGGTCCTGTTCGAGCTGGAAGTGCCGGAAATTGAGGAGGGCTTGCTCGAAATCAAGGCGGCCGCTCGTGACCCAGGCTTGCGCGCCAAGATTGCCGTCAAATCCAACGACCCGCGCATCGATCCGATCGGTACCTGCGTCGGTATGCGCGGTTCGCGCGTGCAGGGCGTAACCGGTGAATTGGCTGGCGAGCGGGTCGACATCATTCTGTGGTCCGCGGATCCGGCACAGTTCGTCATCAACGCACTCGCACCGGCCGAGGTCTCGTCGATTATTGTCGACGAAGAACGCCACAGCATGGACGTGGTCGTGGACGAAGAGCAACTGGCACAGGCGATTGGCCGGCTCGGGCAGAATGTCCGCCTGGCCTCAGAGTTGACCGGTTGGCAGCTGAATATCATGACGGAAACCGACGCCAATCAGAAGCGCGATTCGGAACACGGCGTCATCCAGAAGCTGTTCATCGAAAAGCTCGACGTGGATGCAGAGGTCGCTCAGATCCTGATCGACGAAGGCTTCAGCAATCTCGAAGAAGTTGCCTACGTACCGATGAACGAGATGCTCGAAATCGAGTCTTTCGACGAAGATACCGTGAACGAATTACGCCGGCGTGCACGCGATGCGCTGGTGACTGATGCCATCAAGTCGGAAGAGACGATGGAAACGGCGGCAGACGACCTGCTCGCCATGGACGGCATGGACGAAGAGACTGCGCACGCACTTGCCGCAAAGGGCGTTCGTACGATGGAAAATCTGGCCGATTTGGCGATTGACGAATTGACTGAAATGACCGGCATGGATGCCGAGCGGGCCAAGAAATTGATCATGACTGCGCGCGCCCCATGGTTCGCGGAGCAGACTGCCTGAAGCATGGGGGCGTGGTCAGCCCCGGAGAGCACCAAATAGCACATGGCGCACAGCATTTAACGTATTGCCCAATAGGAATCGAATGGCCCAATCCACCGTTGCTCAATTTGCCAAAGAACTGAAGCTCACAGAAGTTCTGTTGATCGATCAGTTGAAGGCAGCGGGCGTCAGCAAGAAGGCTTCGGATGACACATTGTCCGAAGACGACAAAACACGTCTGTTGACGTATTTGCAGGAAGCGCACGGACACACCGACGAGAAGAAGAAAATCACGCTGGTGCGTAAGCAAACCAGCGAGATCAAGAAATCGGATGCAACCGGCAAGGCGCGCACCATCCAGGTCGAAGTTCGCAAGAAACGCACATTCGTCAAAGTCGACAAGGCAGCCGAGATCGTCGAGCCGGAGAAGCCGGTTGAGACAACGCCGCAGCCGATTCTCAATGAGGGCGAGGTCGCCAAGCGGCGCGCCGAAGAAGAGCGTCAATCAGCGTTGCTTGCAAAACAGGCCGAAGAGAAGGCCAAGGCCCCGCCGAAACGCCGGACCAAGAAAGACGATGAAGCGCCAGCAGTGGTGGAGGCGGCGCCCCTTGCGGATGCCGAGGCTGCACCCAAGAAGACAGTGCGCCGCACGACAAAAGGCGAAGAAACCGCCGACGGCGTCGCGATCAAGGCGGAAGGCGCTGCCGCACCCGCGGGCGCCGCTGTCGAAGTGGTACCCGACAATCGCCCGCGCATCGGCGAGCGTGTTGTGCTCAAAAAAGAGCCCGCGGCAAGCGAAGGCACACTCCACAAGCCAGTATTGAAGCCGGGCGAGAAAGTCGAAAAGAAAGCAGTCAAGAAACCGGTCAAGCCCGCCACCTCGTGGAAAGACGAGATGGCCAAGCGCCGTACCATCAAGACGCGCGGCGATGCCAGCGGCGGTCGCGATGGCTGGCGCGGGCGCAAGGGCAAGGATCGTCATGAGGATGACGACGGCACAACAAACTTTCAGGCGCCAACCGAGCCTGTCGTTCGCGAAGTGCTCGTGCCGGAAACGATTACCGTTGGCGAGCTCGCGCAGAAGATGGCCATCAAGGCAGCCGAAGTCATCAAAATCATGATGAAAATGGGCTCAATGGTGACAATCAATCAAGTGCTCGATCAGGAAACCGCGATGATCCTTGTCGGCGAGCTTGGTCACGTCGCAAAAGCAGCAAAAGCCGACGATCCTGAGGCCTATTTGAGTGAGGCCATTACCCATACCGAAGCCGATATGGAAACACGGCCCCCCGTGGTAACCATCATGGGTCACGTCGACCACGGCAAGACTTCATTGCTGGACACCATTCGCCGTACCCGGGTTGCGTCCGGTGAAGCCGGCGGGATAACGCAACATATTGGCGCATATCACGTGACGACCCCGAAGGGCGTCATTACCTTCCTCGACACGCCGGGCCACGAGGCGTTTACGGCAATGCGTGCACGCGGTTCGCAGATCACCGACCTGGTGATCCTGGTGGTTGCCGCCGACGATGGCGTGATGCCGCAGACCAAGGAAGCGATCGCGCACGCGAAGGCGGCGAACGTGCCGATCATCGTCGCGGTAAACAAGATCGACAAAGCGGATGCCAACCCGGATCGCGTAAAGCAGGAACTTGTTGCCGAAAACGTATTGCCCGAAGAATACGGCGGCGACGTCATGTTTGTGCAGGTATCTGCCAAGACCGGCCTGGGCATCGAGAAATTGCTTGAAGCCATCCTGCTCCAGGCCGAAGTGCTGGAATTGAAAGCGGTCAAAAACGCGCCGGCAAAGGGTGTCGTGATTGAAGCGCGTCTGGATAAAGGTCGCGGGCCGGTCGCAACGATACTTGTGCAGTCCGGTACGCTGAAAAAAGGTGACATGCTTCTGGCAGGCGCGCGCTTCGGTCGCGTTCGCGCGATGCTCGATGAGAATGGCAAAGCAGTTCTCGAGGCCGGTCCATCGATTCCGGTTGAAGTGCAAGGTCTCACGGATGTGCCAGGCGCGGGCGAAGACATGATGGTCTTGAACGATGAGCGCAAGGCGCGCGAAATCGCATTGTTCCGCCAAGGCAAGTTCCGCGATGTGAAACTGGCCAGGCAGCAAATCGGTACACTCGAAAGCGCCTTTGAACAGCTGGGCGAGAGGGCGACGAAGTCGCTGGCCATCATCATCAAGGCGGACGTGCAGGGTTCGTATGAAGGCCTTTCACATGCACTCGCCAAGATGTCGACCGATGAAGTCAAGGTGAACGTGGTGCATGCGGGTGTCGGCGCCATTACGGAATCCGATATCAACCTCGCGCTGGCGTCGAAGGCAATTGTCATCGGTTTCAACGCCCGGGCAGACGCGGCAGCACGCAAGCTGATCGAGACATCCGGTGTTCAGGTTCGCTACTACAACATCATTTATGAAGCCGTCGATGACGTGAAGCTCGCGCTCAGTGGCATGCTCTCGCCTGAAATCAAGGAGAGCATCCTCGGCCTCGTGGAGGTGCGCAACGTATTCAAGATTTCAAATGTGGGCGCGGTTGCAGGTTGTTATGTCCTTGATGGTGTCATCAAACGCGGCTCCAGTGTTCGCCTGCTGCGTGACGGCATTGTCATCCATACCGGTGAACTCGAGTCACTCAAGCGCTTCAAGGACGACGTGAAAGACGTGAAGGCCGGGTTCGAATGCGGCCTGTCGTTGAAGGGCTACGATGATGTCAAGGTCGGCGATCAGGTCGAGGCATTTGAAACAGTCGAGATCGCGCGCAGCCTGGCGTAAGAAAATTCCGCATGTCACAGGAAGCACGCAACCGCAAAATAGCTGATGCCATCCAGCGCGAATTATCTGAATTGATTCGACTGGAAATGCGCGATCCGCGGGTCACGATGGTGACGTTGACCGACGTGGAAGTAACAAGAGATAACGCGCACGCAAAGGTATTTTTCACGTCGCTGGGGACCGATGCGCAGGTGGAATCATGCCAGCACGGCCTGCAGAGCGCAGCAGGATTCCTGCGCTCCCAGCTTGCGCATCGATTGACTATTCGTACCGTGCCGCAGCTCCACTTTGAAGTCGACACATCAATCGAGCGTGGCGTTCGTCTGTCCAAGCTCATCGATGACGCCGTGGCGGACGACGCCACGCATCCCACGGAAAATTGAAAACACCCAGGCGCGCGGTCAGCGGTGTGCTGTTACTCGACAAGCACGCGGGGCTTTCTTCAAATACCGCGGTCGGCTGGTCCAAACGATTGTTCAATGCGGAGAAGGCCGGCCACACCGGTACGCTTGATCCATTTGCGACCGGGCTGCTGCCCCTCTGTTTCGGCGAAGCGGCAAAGTTTGCCCGCTTCATGCTCGATGCCTCGAAGGGATACCGAGCGACACTAAAGCTCGGTGAAAAGTCCAGTACCGGTGACACGGAAGGCGAGATTGTCCAGCGCCGCGCGGTTTGCGTCGATACCGCCTCAGTCGCGGTCGCATTGGCCACTTTCAGCGGGGCGCAATCGCAGATCCCGCCGATGCATTCGGCGCTGAAACGCGACGGTGTACCGCTATACAAACTCGCCCGGCAAGGGCTGGAAGTCGAACGCGAGCCGCGTCAGATCCACGTCTACCGGCTGGAAATCGTTTCGTTGCAAGGCGACGAACTGGTAATCGACACCCTCGTCAGCAAGGGTACGTACATCCGCACGCTGGCCGAGGACATTGGCGAGGCGCTCGGTTGTGGCGCCTACCTGACTGCGCTGAGGCGGACGATCACTGGCGGATTCAATGTCGAACAGGCGATCAGCCTGGAAGCGCTGGATGGCATGACGCTTGAAGCGAAGGATGCGACACTGCTGCCTGCCGATTCGTTGGCCATGGCCCTGGCGGATTTGCGATTGAACAGGGCCGACGCAAAGGCGCTGCAGAACGGCCAGACGCCGCGCGTAGCAATGCCGGTGGCCGACGGCATCGATTACCGCATCTACACGGAATCGGGCGCGTTCGTGGGTGTGGCCACGGCATCATTGTCCGATGGCGCGAGCGGCACGCTGACGGCATTGCGGCTGATGGCACCAGACACATCGCCTGTGGTCGACCCTGCGCAAACTCACTGATTTTCTTGCTAATTTGTCGCCGAAAACGCTATAATCGCGGTCTTCGCTCAAACCCTCATTTTGAGGTTGGGCCGCAAGTATCTGCGACAAGATACGTGAACTGAACGGAGTCTGAAATGGCAGCATTCATGGCAACACCCGAAGAAGTAAAGCAGCAGTTTCAACGCGCACCGGGCGACACGGGTTCTCCCGAAGTGCAAGTTGCGCTGCTGACCGCGCGAATCAACGAACTCGCCGCACATTTCAAAATACATGTCAAAGACCACCATGGCCGCCGCGGTTTGCTGCGCATGGTGAGCAAGCGCCGCAGCTTGCTGGATTATCTGAAGCGCACCAAACTCGAAACGTATCGCACGCTGATCGACAAACTCGGTCTGCGTAAGTAATCAACTGAAATATCCCGAAGCCCCACTGAATCCAACTTCAGCGGGGCTTTTTCTTTTTCTTGCCTGTGCAGGCACGGCAGAGATAGAAAAAACGGCAGCAATGGCAGTGATGGCAGCAATGCAAAAGCCGCAATATTGAACGCGAAATAACTGAGACCATAGAGGGAATTCCCAAATGAAAGCAATCAAGAAATCATTCCAATACGGGCGTCACACAGTGACGCTTGAAACCGGCGAGATCGCTCGTCAGGCCGACGGCGCCGTGATGGTGTCGATGGACGATACCGTCGTACTTGTCACGTGCGTTGCGCGCACGGAAGTAAAGCAGGGACAGGATTTCTTCCCCTTGACGGTCGACTACCAGGAAAAAACTTTTGCCGCCGGAAAGATCCCCGGTGGTTTCTACAAGCGCGAAGGCCGTCCTTCCGAAAAAGAAATCCTGACGTCCCGCCTGATCGCTCGTCCGCTGCGTCCCTTGTTCCCGGATGGTTTCTACAACGAAGTGCAGATCATCGCGACCGTGTTGTCTTCTGATCCGGAAATCGATTCGGATATTCCGGCCATGATCGGCGCCTCCGCTGCCGTCATGTTGTCTGGCCTGCCATTTGAAGGCCCGATCGGCGCCGCGCGCGTCGGCTATGTCGACGGCCAGTACATTCTCAACCCGACCAAAACCGAACTCGACACCACATCGCAATTGAACCTGGTGGTGGCTGGCACCGATACCGCCGTGCTGATGGTGGAATCTGAAGCCAGCGAATTGCCGGAAGACGTGATGCTGGGCGCGGTCATGTTCGGACACGAATCGCTTCAAGCCGCGATCAACGCGATCCTGGAACTGACCGACGAAGCCGGCAAGGACCCGTGGGACTGGACCGCACCGGTGCCGCCGCAAGCGCTTATCGACAAGATCAGCGAAATGGCCGGCAACGACATCAACGAAGCCTTCCGCATCAAGGCCAAATCGACCCGCGCGCAGAAACTGGACGACATCAAGAATCGCGTCGTCGCCGCACTTTGCACCGCCGAAGAAGGCGCGCCGGACAAGAACACAGTGACCTCGCTCCTGTTCAACATCGAAGCCAAGACCGTGCGTGGCCAGATCCTGAATGGCGAGCCGCGCATTGACGGCCGCGATACCCGCACCGTACGCCCGATCTCGATTCGCCCGTCTATGCTGCCGCGTGCGCATGGATCGGTACTGTTCACTCGTGGTGAAACCCAGGCCATCGTTGCCGCCACACTGGGCACGCTGAAAGAATCGCAAGTCATCGACGCCCTGCAAGGCGAGTACCGCGATCGCTACATGTTCCACTACAACTTCCCCCCGTACTCCACCGGTGAAACCGGCCGGGTCGGGTCGCCGAAGCGTCGCGAGATCGGTCACGGTCGTCTGGCCAAACGCGCGCTGGTCGCCGTGCTGCCGACGGAAGCCGAATTCGGATATTCGATGCGCGTCGTATCGGAAATCACCGAATCGAATGGTTCCTCTTCGATGGCCTCGGTTTGCGGCGGCTGCCTGGCGCTGATGGATGCCGGCGTGCCGATCAAAGCGCACGTTGCCGGCGTTGCAATGGGCCTGATCAAGGAGGGCAACCGCTTCGCCGTGCTGACTGACATCCTCGGTGACGAAGATCACTTGGGCGACATGGACTTCAAAGTGGCCGGTACCGACAAAGGCATTACCGCCCTGCAAATGGACATCAAGATCACCGGCATCACCAAGGAGATCATGGATGTCGCACTGAAGCAGGCGAAAGATGGCCGCATGCACATTCTGGGCTTGATGAAACAGGCCGTGCCGGCACCGCGCGGCGCGCTCTCGCAATACGCACCACAGATCATCAAGATCAAGATCAACCCCGACAAGATTCGCGACGTGATCGGCAAGGGCGGCGCCGTCATCCAGGCGATCACCAAGGAAACCGGCACGCAGATCGATATCGACGACAACGGCAACATCAGCATCGCCTGCGTATCGTCCGAAGCGGGTGCGGCGGCGAAGAAGCGCATCGAAGACATCGTCATGGATGTGGAAATCGGCAAGACCTACGAAGGCCCGGTCTTGCGATTGCTCGATTTCGGCGCGATCGTGCAACTGCTGCCCGGCAAGGACGGCCTGCTGCACATTTCGCAAATTGCCCACGAGCGTGTGAACGCGGTCGCGGACCATTTGAAGGAAGGCCAGATCGTGAAAGTCAAAGTGCTGGAAGCCGACGACAAGGGTCGCGTCCGCCTTAGCATGAAGGCACTCACCGAGGCCCCGGCGCGTACGCCACGGGCCGAACCCGTACCGGCCGCGGAGGATACGCCGCAGTCGTAGTTGTTTCGGCAAGTGTTGAAAAAGGCGGCCTGCGGGCCGCCTTTTTTTGTATAAGGACTCCTGTCTGACAAGATGGCAAAGTCAAGCACCAGCGCGCCTTCCACGGCATTAAAGCCCCGAAACGCCCGCCGGCATTAGAGTTTGGCAGATCTCAAACCCCCCATATTCTCGCCTTCATCGTTGTTGATGAATTTTTTTGACGAGAATTTTCGGGGGTCAGGTTTTGATCAGTGTTTTTTTCTCTGTTTCTGGGTTTTGTCGAGAGGATTCGCCCGTTTTTCGGGACGTTTTCCCCGATTCCTCAGGCGCCACACGCACCTCTCCTGTCGAGCGTCACCCAACGCCGCAAGTTGTACACGCATGCGCGGAGAATGGTCTGCGCCTTGGCGCGGACTTTACCGATGCAGCGTAGCGTCTTTCCTGACGATTGCGCCCAGTCGCCGAACACGTGCTCGACGCGTGAGCGAATCCTGGATAGGGTCCGGTTGCGCTCGTGAATTTCGGTCTGGTCGCAGCGGTTCGGGTCGTCCTTCCTCTGCACCCCGTCAATCAGTCCCTTGGCCTTGAGCATCTCGCGCACCGCTTCGCCGTGATAGCCGCGGTCGGCGTGCACGGTCTTGCCTTCCCGCTTGCGCGCCTCGCTGTCGTCGAGCAGACCGTCGAGCGGGGCGCGGTCGTCGACATTGGCCGGGGTGACGTCGATGGCGCGGATGAGCTTGTGTTTCTGGTCGGCGTTGATGTGCGCCTTGTAGCCGTAGAAGGACCGGTTATGCTTCTTCGTCCAGCGCGCGTCGGTGTCCTTGTGCGCGGCCTGTTTGTCGCTCCAGTCTTCCGGTATCTGGCCGGCCTTGATCGTTTCCTTCTCTTGCTCGTTCAGATTGGTCCTGGGCACGGTGACAAAGGTGGCATCGACGATCTGCCCGCCGCGCGCCTTCCATCCGGCTGCCTCCAGTTGTTCGCCGACGATCTCGAAGAGCGCTTCGGCGCCGCCTTCCCTGGCCAGCATTTCCTTGAACGCCCAGATGGTGCGTGCATCGGGCAGATGCCGATGGCCGGTGAGTCCAGTGAAGATCTGCCAGCTCGTCCGGTCCACCAAACAGTACTCCATCTCTTCGTCCGACAGGTTGCAGTACAACTGCTGCAGCACGACGATCTTGAGCAGCGCCTCGGTCGGGTACGGGGGCCGTCCGCCTTTCGGCCGGGCGCCTTCGCGTCCCGTCGCGTCGTTCACCGCCCGCGCCAGCCCTTGCCAGTCGACCAATGTCCCCAGACGATCCAGACGCCCGGTAAACTGCGCGAGCTTCGCTTCGCGCTGCTCGGCAATGAACAAGTACCCGTTCCGCTCTTTCATTCCTTCCCCCGTTCCGAATCACAGTCGGACGGTTGGGCAGGTGAGGTTTTTAGAAGTTCCCAGATGGAATTCAATAATTTCGTCGTCCGAGCGTTCGCTGCGACGACGAGTTTTTAGAAATTCCCAAATAAATACCGCCCGCCAAATCCAACCCAAGGCACCCATCAACCAACAATAGCCACCCAAATCACGCCGCAGGCCTT
>JADKJR010000013.1 GCA_016720925.1 Betaproteobacteria bacterium
GCCCTGTTTTCCGCCGAAAGCGCCGTCCGCCCTGCACGAGAGGCACGTGAATCACGCCCGCCGCGGATATTCGCACCGACCCTGCCAATAACACCGTCACGTTTATCTTGCCCGGCGAGCTCACTCGGGCCGCTGAAATCACTTTCGAGGCGTGAAGCTCTACGTCACCACCTGGGACCCCGAGCGTGGCTATCGCACCCTCCGGCCAGACGCACAGTGAGCAGCATCAGCGGCGGAGACCCGGCGGTTGACCCGCGAGTAATGGACGACACAAATGTGATTACGCTCCTTGAAAAACAATCGATCTGACGTGCCGCTGCAAAGCCCGTCCGCGTCTGCTGGCCATCGCTTGGCCCATGTTCTTTGAACTGTGTCTGGGCATCGGTGTTGGTGTGCTGGGCACCATACTGGCTGCACCTTATCAGCGATCCGGCCGGCGCCGCGTTCCGCCCTCGCCTAGCAGATTTCCGCGATGCTGCAGCCACCGTTGAGGATAGTGGGCGCAGATATCAACCAGATGTTAACGAAGACCTGGGCAGCCGGGCGGCGCGGCGCGAAGCAGATCCGGTCTTTGTTATTGTAACATAAAGCCGGGTTGAATCAATCAATTACCGCCATTAAGCGCGTTTTGGCGTTATACCCGCCACGTTGATATGTTTCCACTTGGAAGAGTGCTCTTTGTAAACAGTTACAGCGCTCCCGCAAACGTTCGCCGGATGCCGCAAAGAGTACTCGAACAGCGACAGCGTTGATATCACGCGATTGCGCGATACGCCTGCAACAGTGATGGTCTTTAAATGCCGCTATAATAAGTTCTCCCTTTCATTATGTAATTCAGAGGCTGCAGGGTTTTTTTATCGCTCGAATCTTAAACAAGTACTTCAGACTTTGATTACATTTGCATCTTATTAACAAAAATTGGGTTAATTCTCCTGGATGTCAAGCGACAGATGGCGTCTGCCGCGGCAAGACCTGGCGCTCGATCTGCGCGAAACCCTTGCCGGTGCGGCGGAAAATCATTACCTCAGAGCTCGCCCGCCTGGTCCGCGTCGGCCGTCGATGGACGCAGCTTCCAGAGCTGATCACCGCCGTTTTACAACCCGCTGCAGGTCACCTATGAATCCTTTGGTTTAACAACGGGACCTGCTGGTAGAGTCGTCCGGGTCATGGTCGGCGCCGAGCGCCCGCGCGACCCAAATCGACAGTCAACAGCGCGCGCCAAACAGGGAGCGCCATCAACTTCAAATCCCGTAAGCATTCAAACCGCGGATGCCAGATCAAACTGAACCTGCGACTGATTCACTCAAAGATGAAGGATATCATTACCTTCGGATTTCCATGTGTGTGATTGGACGATTGCTGCGCTGGAACCATTGAATACTTTAAATCAGTGTTTTGAATCAATGCTGCGCAAACAAGAATGATCTTTACATCCCAAATAATCGCGGAAGCAGAATCCACGCAACGATGCTGGTCGCAGCCGGTTTCTGAGCATCCGCACCTCAGCCTGGGCGCGAAACCGGTGTGTGGATTACCTACGCCAGCAACAGACCGATGGTGCGATCTGCTCCCGTTACGGCACTGGATCCGCCGCCGACTTTTGAATTCTGCACGCTCACCGCGGGCTGAGAAGCGCGAGATTATCGCGCCGCGAAACGCGATGGTTTTCCAACCATGAAACAGTTCTCGCCACTTTGCGCAGATCCTCAGGCGCAAAACAACAGCGGCGCTGGTGAATAAGCGTTGATGACCAATGGCAGGAACAAATCAACTGCCGGATTTAAATGCCTGATCCGACCGGTACGTCGCCTTCATCGGCGCGAGCCGCCGCCGCGTCCTCCACCGGCATGGAATCATGTGTTACCAAACGCCTCTCCGCTATCCATCCGCTATCTGGCGGTCCCGCGAAGCTGGTGCCCAACCCCCTGGGCGACAACTTATAACTCGCATCATCAATTGGATGCAAGGTTGGCGCTGTGGGCAGATCATCTTGCAATGCCGCCCGTGATAACGCGGAAGTCAGGAATGCGTGATGAGGATGCTACAACCTGACCGATTGGGTTGCGGTTGGCGCTGAAGTATGGCGCTAGGAACTGAGTTGCTTAAATGTCAAGGACCAATCTTTTCACCCGATTTTTTATGTTGTTATATCGGTTCTTGAAAGCTCAGATCATTATCGGTGGCGAAGCGCACCACGCCGACCGCGTTAGGAAACTTTATCGATGTTGATTGACCCGCCAAATCGTGAGATCGAGCTGCAGAATCGCGCGTCACTGTTGAAACGCCTCATGGATCATTTAGACCAGAACCATGGTTCCTTCCAGGCGCCGCCTTATAATCGAAGTGCCAGTTTTGAATCACGATTCTTTATCGTGGCATTAGTAGATCGCGGATTCCATACAAAGCAAACTCGAGCAGATTAACGATACGCAACTTCCACCTGATGGGTTTAAGCGCAGGACAGATACGAATAGGCGTAGGATATTTGTTTAAACTATCGGTTCAACTTTTTGCCATGTTTTAATCCCGATACCGTCGTTGTGAAACAGATCATTGCCAAGTGAGAAATCGTCCCCAGGATTTTAACAGAGAAGGCGATCAGACATTATCTTCGCAAACCACCATCCGATTTTTGCTGGCACAAAATTATGAATAAGCCATAAACTATGCAAGAACCTGAGGACAGAAGAGTTTGCTTGTTGTAAATAAGTTTTCCAATGAAAATGAGGCTGTATCAACCTCACCACCCCCGCGCCTATCACGCCGGCATGTCGAATGCCGCCGCGATCGACGAGCCGCCATCCCGATACCAATGGCGGCACGAAAAGTGGTTTGACACAGATGCGATGTTGCAAGTTTAATTGTGCACCCCTGTAATCACCTTGACAAGTGTCAATCGCGATCTTCGGCAATTAAACGGACACGGCATTAAATCGGATGTAGGCGATTCACCGACAAACCGTAGCCTTCGCATCTGACAAGTTCCGGCATCCGGGAATGGAAGCTCGAGCTTTTCGATACTTTTAATTGTCCCTCGTAACGAATATATTTCAGAAGTAGTGATCGTTCAATCAACTTTAGGAGATTATCTTGAAAAATTCATATGCAGGTGCGCTGACTTTGATGTTCGGCGCGCTCGTCCTCTCGGTGGTTGCGCGTCGGACAAACCCGTCGCGTCTGTCGCCTCTTCTTCGCAGGCAGTCCCTACGCAGGTCAGCGAACGCATCGACCAATGCCCGACCCGCGGCAGCGCACATCCAACCGATGCAAACAGCCGTGGTTGCACCCAACGCCCGCAAGTAATATGGTCTACTTTGATTACGACAGCTATACCGTGAAGGATCAATATGCAGGAGTCGTTCGCGGCAACGATACCAGATTACCTGGCCAATACCAATGGCGCGATTAGCAGACGCTGGACGGTTATGCCGACGAACGCGGCAGCCGTGAATACAACATAGCGCTGGGACAAAAGCAGCGCTGACGCCGCCAAGCGAGCATTAGCCGTGCTGGGCGTGAAGAACGACCGCACATCAGAGACGATCCCGGCTTTGGCGAAGACAAACCAAGGGCACTGGCCATAATGAAGCCGCATGGGCGGAAAATCGCCAGGTCGATTTTGTGGTGAAGAGCGGCAAATAGGCTGGCGCCAAATCCATGATTGCAGGGAAAGCGCCCGGCCAGCCTGGCTAGCGCGCCCCGCATGATGCAAACAAACAGGCCAGGGCTCGGGGGCTGACGCAAACGCTAAGCGGTTCGTGTCCGGTTGCTACGCACCAGGGAGAAAATCACGCCTGCCGACCATCGGCCAAAGCCCAAGCCATTGCCCCATCCGGAAGCCCAGCCCAGGATGCCCAGAAAGCTGTCCGGCTCGCGCGCAAATTCATTAAAAACGAAAGCTCTGCCGTATCCAATCAGGAACACGGCCGACCACCGCCCCACCGGTCGCGGCTTCTTGAGTAGATCCACAAAATCACGAACAACGGGATTCCTTCCATCGCGAACTGATACAACTGCGAAGGATGGCGTGCCAATGGCGGTAAGCATCAACCTGCAGAAACCACATGGCCCACGGCCCTCGCGGCGTCGGTCACGCCGCCCCGGCAATTCGCCATTGATGAAAGTACCCATCCGGCCCCCGCGGCGGGTCCCGTCGGCACCAGTGGCGCGATGAAATCCGTCACCCCCCAGAAAGAACGATTGGTTTTGCGCCCAAACCACCACATCGCCACCAGCAGCCTAAGCCGCCATGAAACGACATGCCGCCCTGCCATATATAGAGAATTTCGATCAGGGTGCGCGATGAAGTAACCGGCATGTGGGAAATCACGTAACCAATCTTCCGCCCAGCACAACCCCGAAAGGCATGCCGAAGAACAGCAGATCGTCCGGGGCTTCCAGATGAAACCGGTATCCGGGCGGCGTTTCATGTGCAATCTCCCCAACGCCATGAACAGCACGAACGCGACGACGTACATCAACCCATACCAGCGAATGGCAACGGGGCCAAGTGAGAGCGCGATGGGATCAAGGTGGGGTGAGTCGGCATGGGGTCAAAACAAATTCAGCAGAATGCGATTATCGCATCGCTATCGCCGCTTACCCGCGATGGCCCGATCGGGCTGTCTCCAAAACCGTCGTCCCAGCCTCCGCTGGGACGACGGCAAATTACAAATCTGTAGACCAAACTCCAGCATCCACGCGCCTCACGGGCAATAAATGCCTTTCAAGCAGCGCCAGTGCTAGTGTTTCATAATCTACATCCTGCTAGTCCGCCTTGATCTGCGATTTCTTCACTACATCGCTCCAGCGCGCGGCTTCCACCTTGATGAATTCCGCGAACTCCTTTGGCGACATGGTCGCCGGTGCGGCTGCTTCACCGACAGGCGCTCAGCGACAGCAGGTGTCTTGCCCTGCAGCAGCCCGCGCGCCAGTTTCTGCACGATGGCATCCGGCGTGCCGGCGGGCGCGAGTAATCCGTACCACTGTGAGGTTTCAAATCCGGTGTAGCCCGATTCCGCAACAATCGGCATCCACCAGCGCAGGCGAACGTTTTTGCCGTGCCGACGGCGGTGGGACTACCATGTACCTGCTTTTACGTGCGCCATCAGCGGCGGGCGCCGGTGAAGGTGGTCGCAAGCCTGCCGGCAAAGGTCGGTCTCATCATCGGGCCGGTGCCTGTACGGCTTGGGTCGCCATAAAACCGCAATCAACGCGAGGTACGCCATTGCCGGGTGCCCCGAACTGCCATTGCCCGCCGAGCCGTATTCAGTTCCTGATTTTTCTTCGCGTATTCCACCAGCTCTTTGAGATTCTTTGGCACCATTTTCCGAATTCACCTCCAGCATGCTCGGCCTTTGCCAGCAGCGTGATCGACACGAAAATCGCCAGCCGGGTCATAGGGCAGTTTGGGAAACATGGCCGGATTCACGGCTGGCGTGCCGACGTGGCCGGGATGATGGTGCCCAGCCATCGGGCGCACTGTTTTTCGCTTCCTGCATGGCGATATTGCCGGCGCCGCCGGGTTTTGCTTTCAACCAAGTCAATGGCCGAGCGTCTTCTGCATTTCGCCCGCAAACGAAGCGCGACACAATATCCGAACTTCCGCCCGGCGCGAACAGCACGAGCAAGCGGATCGGTTTACTGGGGTAGATGTCGGCGTGCGCCGCACCGCACAAGGCGAGCGCCGTGCGATGGCGGCAATGATTCGAAAGTTTCATGTTGGCACCTGAAAGTGAAAGTGAAAGTGAAAGTGAAATTGAGGAATTCTCTATGCGTTGCGCAGCGCCATTCTCGTGACGCCCCAAAAAACACTGTCGTCCCGGATTCAGTCCGGGACCCAAGTTGTTGCACACCCCGATGCGAAGAACTGGATCAAGACACCACATGTGTTCCGCCCAACAGACAATCGCCGATAAATTCCGACAGACGTGATCGTTGCTTGCTCTACGATTCGGCAAGCACACAACCTCTCCCCGGCGCTCCAACCAGAATCGGTGCTGTACTGCTTCATCCGGAAACGCGCGCCACCGGCGTAAGCAATTCTCCATACGCCGTTGCGTTGCCGCGCGGCTTTTCCGCGAACCACGTGTGCGGCCAATCGGATCCCCACAATACGCGTCCGGCGAACCGTCCGCCAATGTGGGGCGGCAATGTGTCGCACGCGGCAAGCGGCGCCTGCATCTCCGTGCGATACTGCGCGGAAATCTTGATCAGACACCGCGTCTGCCGAGGCCCGCGGGTCCGCGCTCGGTTGGCGTGGTGCGACATCCGCCCCATGCCGGCCAGATGATCGCCCACGACGTTGATGGCCCACGCCTCAGGCCTCTCGCGCACCACGCATAGGCGCGCGGGCCGCAGGAACGAATACAAGTGCCAGCCCAATGGACAAGGCACTCCACGGTCCGGTCGATCAGCGCCGGATCGTTGCCGACCGGAGAGACCAGATTGGATCGCGCCCGCGCACCCCGGCCGCGTGCATGTCTTCCAACCGCCGGTCCGTCACCCCGGGATCGAGGACCGCCACGCCGCGATACGCCACCCGACGCTGAGGAGTGCGGCGAGCATCACCGAATTGTCAACGCCTTACGCTCGGTTGCACCAGCACGACGCGGTCGATGCCGTGCGGCTCCGCGGTCGCGCGCCACATCGCGAGCGTATGGTCCGCGGGCGTGTAGTGGCTGCCCGGCAGCACCGGGCCCGCGAACACATGTGCGTGCGTGTCCCAGCGATGCGATTGCGGGATTACGTTCGACTGCGCTATCAAGAAATTATTCGGGCTTGATGCCGCGATCCTTGATGACCTTGCTCCAGATGGCGGTTTGCTCATGGAGAAACTTGACGGACTCCGGCGTGCCGCCACTGAAGACTTCGCCACCGAGACCCGCAATGCGTTCGCGCACATCGGGCGCGTCGAGCGCGGCGCGCAAAGCGCCGGCGAGCTTGGCCAGCACGGGTGCGCGTGTGCCGGCAGGCGCGACGATCACATTCCATTCGTACACCTGATAGCCCGGCACCGGCCTCGGCGATCGTCAAAACGTCAGGAAGAATGGCCGAGCGCTGCTGCTGGTCACCGCGAGCGCCTGCATTTACCGCCCTTGATATGTTCCCGGGCTCGAGGCAACGTTGGCAAAAAGAACAGTACCTGCCCGCCGAGCGTCGATCAGCACAGGTCCGCCACCTTTGTACAGCATGCAACATATCCACTTCGCCTGCCAGTTCGAACAACGCACCGGCCAGATGCTGCGCGGAACCGTTGCCTGACGACGCGCGTGACAATCGCACCCGGTTGCTTCTTTGCCAATACAGTCACATCCGCCCCGACTTCACCCGGATAGCCGGCCGTGGAAACCAGCATTCCGAAACGGCGCCGTCGCCGATGGGTGTAAATGCCTTGTCCCGTGTCGTAGGGAAGCTTGGCGAACAGGCTGGGATTGACGGTGTACGACGACGCATCGAGCATCAACGTGTAACCATCCGGCGCCGCCTTGGCCACCGCGCTCGCCGCGATCTGCCCGCTGGCGCCGGGACGGTTCTCGACGATCACCGGTTGCTTCAGGGTCGCGGACATTTTCGGTGCCACCAATCTCGCCATCAGGTCCGCGCCGCCACCGGCAAGATAGGCTAACGACGATGGTGATCGGCTTCCGATGGATATTCCTGTGCGATGGCGGTGCCCGCAACGAAGAAGGACAGGAATATCGACAGTGCGATCAAGCGTATCAAGCGGGCGGCGGGGGAAGGAGCTGGGGCAACTGGCTGGGGAAATAGCAGAAAATCTCTATGGGCTCCGACTGCACGAAAGAACTAAGTCAGGTTGACGGTGTAATGGAAAGCGTTGGCGTCGCCGCTGACGCTTACCTCCACACCAGCCGCCCGCAATATCGAACGCCTGCCGGAAACCATCACGCACGGGTGCCGCGCCGACAATTACGGCAGTCGCGCGTCGGCGGCGTTGAAGTTGCCAGATTCGATCGTGTCCCGTCGCGCGATGCACCACCACACCGCAGCGGGCGGCGTATTCAGGATACATCAGGTCGCCCATTGCGGCGGGTTCGCTGGCGACCATGGCGGAAAAGCGGCGCGCATCCGCAGATATTTTCAGCAGGAGGCGCGGTGCATCATCCAACCAGCGGGTACGCGCCATATGCGGCATTGCCGCCCGCGCGGATGCCAGGTTAATTGGCGAGCTCGGCGGACGCGGCGATGTCCTACCGCTCATGATCTTCGATTTTGGAATCTGCGCGGCGCCGGACGCGCCGAAACGAAAGAAGCGCATCAGTGAGGCGCCCGCCAGCCCCGCGCGCACAAACGTGCCGCGCCCGTGCCGCCGTTCCAGCAGCCCCTCATTCACCAGCAGCGCGATGGCCTGACGCATGGTCCCGAGTGCGACCGCGAATTCCTGCATCAATACCGTTTCGGCGGGAATCGGCTCGCCCGCCGCCCAGCGTCCTGCCGTAATCGCGGCGCGCAGGCGTTCGGCGATGGCGGCGTAACGTGCGCGGCCGATATCGGTATTGACCGCAGCGAGTTGGGCGGAAGGTGGCAAGGCAATGTCCTATAGAGGACTAGATGATAAAGCAGGTTTGCGCCGGAAGTCAATTCTCCCGGCGTGCCCGCACGGGTACAATTCCATCAGGCAGCAATTCGCACCGTTATCAGGCAGCATTCCGCACCGTCATTTCGCACGTCAATTCGCACGTCACATCGCACGTTACATCGCACGCCACCTCCACCCTCATCCCTTCGCTCACTCCCGCAGATAAATCATACTACGCCCACCCAAAACGCCCCAACCACCTTTCCGCTCATTCGCCATCACCCAGGGCAAGGAACGCGCTAACCGCTCGATGCTGCGCGGCATCGGCTACAAAGATGCGATTTTCAACAGCCCTTCATCGGCCTCGCCAGCAGCCACTCCACGCTGAACCCCTGCAACGCTGGCATCCAGCCGCTCGCCGATGCTGCCGACGCCGCCATCCGCGAAGCAGGCGGCATGCCGCAAATGTTCGGCACCATCACCGTCACCGACGGCATCTCGATGGGCACGGAGAGGCATGAAGTACTCCTTGGTATCGCGCGAAGTGATCGCCGACTGATCGAGACCGCCTGCCAATCACGCAATTCATGGACGGCGTGCTCGCCATCGGCGGCTGCGACAAGAACATGCCCGGCGCGATGATCGGCCTGTGCCGCATGAACCTGCCGGCGATCTTCGTCTACGGCGGCACGATCAAGCCCGGCCACCACAAGGGCCAGGACCTGCAGGTGGTTTCAGTGTTCGAAGCCGTCGGCGCATTCCAGGCCGGCAAGATGGCGAGGAAGACTTCGGCTGCATCGAGCGCTGCGCGATCCCCGGCGTGGGCGCCTGCGGCGGCATGTACACCGCCAACACCATGTCCAGCGCCTGCGAAGCGATCGGCATGTCGCTGCCTTACTCTTCCACCATGGCCGCCGAAGACCAGGAGAAGGATTCCGCCGCCGAATCCGCGCGCGTGCTGCTCGCGGCCGTCAAGAAAGGCCTCAAGCCGCGCGACATCGTCACCCGCAAAGCGGTTGAGAACGCCATCGCCGTCATCATGGCCGTGGGCGGCTCGACCAACGCGGTGCTGCATTTCCTCGCCATCACCCACGCGGCCGATGTGGATTGGACCATCGACGATTTCGAGCGCATGCGCAAGAAGGTCCCGGTGATCTGTGACCTGAAGCCTTCCGGCAAGTACGTCGCGGTCGATCTGCACAAGGCCGGCGGCATCCCGCAGGTGATGAAGCTTTTACTGAACGCGGGATTACTGCACGGCGACTGCATGACCATCACCGGCAAGACCGTCGCCGAAACATTGAAAGACGTACCCGACGTGCCGCCGAGCGCGGATCAAGACCGTGATCATGCCGATCGACAAGGCGCTATATAAACAGGGCCACCTCGCCATCCTCAAAGGCAACCTCGCCCCCGAAGGCTGCGTGGCCAAGATCACCGGCCTCAAGAACCCCGTCATCACCGGCCCCGCGCGCGTATTCGATTCCGAGCCGCAACTGATGGACGCCATCATGGCCGACAAGATCAATCACGGCGACGTGATCGTGCTGCGCTACGAAGGCCCCAAAGGCGGCCCCGGCATGCGCGAGATGCTGGCACCGACGGCGGCGCTGATCGGCAAGGGCTTCGGCGAAACCGTGGGGCTCATCACCGACGGACGATTTTCCGGCGGCACCTGGGGAATGGTGGTGGGGCATGTGGCGCCCGAAGCGTTTGTGGGCGGCACCATCGGCCTGGTGCATGAGGGCGATTCCGTCACCATCGATGCGGTCCAGCTGCTGATTCAGTTGAATGTGGATGAGGCGGAGATTGCGAAGCGGCGGGCGGCGTGGAAGGCGCCTGCGCCAAGGTATACGCGGGGGGTGTTGGGGAAATACTTTAAGTTGGTGGGGACGGCTAGTAAGGGGGCGGTGACGGATTAGGGCAAACTGGAGAAGAGAGCGTGCGAGACAAACTCTTTATCCGTCGGCAAAAGGCGCGGCAACGTCCCGAGTCTGCGGCGGAACACTCCGTCAAGCAACTTGGATTTGACAAGTGGTCTTTGCGCGCTTCGCAGACGGCGACAATCCTGGGCGTACTTACTGCCATCTTTAGCTATTTCTACACTGTCAAGCCAATTTATCGAAAAAGCGCTGCTTGACGAAACAATAGCGAAGAAAAGAAATCAATTGCGGTCAGTTACTGGTGCGCTTGAAGAAAATTACAAGCAATTAAGATCACTTACGCTTCGCAATTTCTTGTTTAGAGCCTCAGCTGAATGCGGAGGAATCATTAATTCGAGGGCCCTGAAGGATATTGAAGTGCCCAACGAAAAAAAACCAACCGCTGAAGAGGAATTGCGTTCAGTAGATGTAGCGGCATGTATTCGTAAGGTCCATACCGATTACCAATCTCTCTTGACTCCATTGCGAATATCCGATGCGGCTAGACTACGGGCAGAACTCGATGCGCGGAGCGCTAAGCTAACCAGCAGACGTGAAGTCTTTCTGCAAAAGATTCGCTCACTTCCAGTTGATGCCAGTCGGGATCCATCTATTCTTGAGCCCCCGGGACCGTTTCGACAACGCTCGCTTGATTTATTGGCTGAAGCCGCGCGCAAAGTCGGTGCAAAGTATTACCCATCAAAGGAGCAATTGCTGGCAGAAGGTATAGCGCGGACACAGCATTCGATTGTTCGCAGCTTTGAAGAAGAAATTAGAGATGAGTTGCAGTCTATCTCTGATGCTTCGTGGAATTTGCCCAACTAGCCGCAGCGCTTTCGCCGCCCACATCCACAAGCCCATGATGGGGACAGGGATAAGCGCCACGCAGCTTAGTAGTCACAACACAAAGCTGCCATGGGAATATTTTCTGTGTTAAAGGTTTCAGCGTGATTTGTTTTCGCGACCGAGAAAAACTAATCACGCTGCCCCTAAATTCTCGCGTACCAACAACCCGTGCGTCGCTAGCCAATCTGGGGCAGAGGATCTCAGATTTGAATCGTTATGTTCTTCCGAACGGTCACTTTTACCCCAAATTTTCTGAGGAAGCGAATAGTTCGATCTGAACCGTTGAATTGAATGATGGGAGATTTGAGATAGGACGTAACAATGGTCTAACAGCGCACGTGTCTCATCAAGCACCGGAATGTTCAATCGTCGCCTCTAATTGCAGAAATGCTTTTCCAACATCACTTCCTTTGAGTTCAACTAGTTTATCTTGTCCACTCCCGCTTTCAGCTTCTTCCAAAGGCAGTTCGAAACACAGAGTTGCAAGTTATTTGGGCTCGATTCAACATCCAACTTGCGTTGAACGGAGGCGTGTTATTTGCATACCTAAGCCTCATTAAGGACAATGTCGTTTCAAAGTTCGAACCCGCAGCGCCCGTTTTTGGTTTGATATTGACGATACTCTGCATTCTGGCTGAACGAGCGGGCCGCAGAAATCTTGCGTACTTCGATAGCAAAGTGCGGGCAATTGAGCAAGCGCTATTCAACAAAGAGGCTGAGCGCAAACTTTGCCCCCTTCAGCACATCCCTCTCTTTCTTCAACGACCAAGCAAACCTATCGCGGACATTGATCTTTTCATTTTCAGTAGCTTGGTTGTATCTACTGTCGTCTCGAGATCTATTTCCATGGGTCAGTTCAGTAGCAATTTGCTATTTTTGTCTGGTACTTACCTGGGCACGCGAACATGGTTGGGGCAATCCTGAGCTTGACAGAATTTATTCGCCGCAGATAAAGCATAATAAATAATAAATGGGGTCAGACTGAATTAAAGGGGTAGCGTCAATTGTTTTTCGAGTCAATTGACGCTGACCCCTGACTGGGCAGCAGCTTCCGGCAAGACCGTTCAGCAGGATGAACGTGGTGCCTTCACACGACACCGCCGTCACCACTGCGCTGGCGCCTTCTCTAGGGAAAGCCCGCCACATCGACCGCCGACGCGCTGGCCGTCGTCGTGCCATTGCCGAGTTGTCCCTGGAAATTCTGGCCCCAGCATTTCACACCACGGCTCGCGGTGCGCGCGCAGGCGTGAGCGAAGCCCGCGGCAATCCCCGTCACGCCGCTCGCCAACCCGCTGACGTCGGCAGGTACGGTGCTATTGGTTGATGAACCGCACATCACACCGCCGGTGGTGGTCAATGCGCAGAGCTGGCTGCCGCCGACCGCAATCGCCACTACGCCACTGGCAAAACCCCCGGCGTTGTAAGGCGGCGACGGCGCGAGGCCGCTCAGATCCCAGCATTTGATCGCACCAGCGGTCGTGACGCCGCAAGTGGGGGTTGAAAAACCATCGGCGGCAATGGACGTGATGCTGGATCCCAGCGCGCCGACAGTGACCGGCACGGTCTGATACTGGTCCTTGAAATCCGGCGCCGGGCCCTCGAAGCCGAGCGCATAACCCCAGCATCTGACGCTGCCGCTAGTCACCAGCACGCAACTTTGGCGGCTGCCGGCCGACAGCGCAGTGACGCCACCCGACAGCGCGCTGGAGTTGGGCGTCAGCTTGTCGACATACGTTCCATCCGCCAACGCTCCACCGGAGTTGCTGCCCCAGCATTTCACGGCACCGGCGCTGGTCAAGGCGCAGGTCGCACTACTGGCAGCCGAGATCGCGGCAATACCGCTGGTGAGCCCGACAACATCGGTCGGCACATTCCGGCTGATTCTGGTGCCGTCGCCGAGCATGCCGTTGAAGTTCGCACCCCAGCATTTCACGCTGCCGTCCGCCATCACCGCGCAGGTATGGTCGGGGCCGGCCGCGACGGCGGTGACGCCACTGCTCAACCCGAGCACATCGACCGGCGCGTTCCTGCTGATGTTGGTGCCGTCGCCAAGCTGGCCGGAAGTGTTGTCGCCCCAGCATTTGACGCCCCGGCTTGCCGTCAGGGCACAGGTGTGTCCACGTCCGGCTGTCAGATCGCCGCGTACCTCCACGCCGGCCGATCCCACCTCCAGCGCCAGCAAATCCAGCGGCAGCAGCGTCGTCACCACGAAGGCCGAGAACTGCGACGCCGTTCCCGCATTCGGCGCGGTGAAGGCGATGTTGAACACCGTCTGCCCTGGTGCCGCATCCAGGCTGCCGACCACCGTCGGCGAGCCGGTTTGATCGCGCACCAGCTGGATTTTCTTCACGTTGTACGGCCCGATGACGGGCAGGAAGTCCACCGTGGCCGGATCGAGCTTGACGGTGAAGTTGACCGTATCGCCGGTGACAAAGGTGTCTTTGTCCGCCACTACCGCACCGGTCGCCAATGCGCCGGGCGATTTGGCGATGTCGGTGGTGATCGCCAGTTCCACCGCATTGATGCTGAACAGGCCGAACAACCGCAGCGCTTCGCTCAGATTCGAGCCGGCTGTGACGCCGGCCTTGAGTTGCAGCTTGTAATCGGATTTGTAGAGCGGGTCGGCGAGCTGACTTTCCTTGAGCGCAAAGCTGCCCAGCAGATCGGCAGATGCCTTGATCTTGATGAAGTTGAAGCGCAGCGATTTGAAGAACGGGTTGCCGACCGAGGCATCGACAAAGCCAAACGCGGAAAACTTGGGTTCGAGCCGGACATCGCCGATCGATGGCGCGTTCAGTGTCGGGGTGAACTTCGGCGGCGCGATGTCCAGGCCGGTTTCAAAATTGCAGTCAAAGCCGCCGCCCACGCAGGAGAAGCCCGCCTTGGCATCGGCAATGAGTTCAACCTTGCTGCCGATACCCATGGTCGCCAGCGTGATCTTGCCGCCGGCCTCGATGCCGACGCCGACCGGCACCAGGCCGCCGATGATCAGTGCAAACGGCCCGCCGACCGGCACCCGGAATATGAACAGGTCGGCCTTGCATTCGACCTTGCCTTCGAATGCCGCGACGACGTTGACACCGCCTTCGACCTTGACCGTGGGCTTGGCGCGGACAATGAAGCGCTCGACTCCTTGCGCGCCGGCGGCGTTGTATTTGAAGTCGAGCGTGGGGTTGATGCTGACGCTGAACAGTGGCGGCGCGCTCAGCACGATCGGCAATGGCGCACCGGGACCGCTGCCGGTGATGGTGGTTTCACAATTGGTGAACGGCGGCAGCGCGCTGGTGCCGACCGGCCCGTCGCGGCTGATGCCCTTGTCGGCCGGGCCCTTCAGCGTCGTGTTTGGCAGTGCAGCCGCTTTGCTGGCAGCCGCTGCAACGGCGGCACCGGACTTGGGCGTGAAGGTGTAGGTGTCGCCGGTGCGCACGACATCGTAAGCCGCGGCGAGATCGCCGGGAATCGTGACCGGCGCATTCCTCATTTCGATGGTCTCGTCGATGTCCAGCGTCGGAAACATGTCGCGCAACGTCACCAGGCCCAGCGTGACCACCGCCGGGTTGCTGCCATCGACCTGAAGCACCCGCCCGGCAACAATTTTCGATCCGGTATTGATCAGCAGCGAGCCGACCGCAGGGGGCGTACCAGCCAGCGTCACTTTGTAGGTATTGCTGAAACTGGGCGCGGCAACGGCATTGGTTTCAACCGGTTCGCCCACGATCTGCTCATCGTCGAGCAGGATCGCACCGGATGCCGGCACGGTGGCCACCGCCAGCAGCGGTGCCGAGCTGACGCCACCGGCGGTGGCAACGATCTGCGTCACACCATTCAGCGACGACGCCGTCGCCAGTCCGTTGCTATCGACCGCGATATTGGCGGCGCGGCTGGAACTCCAGGACACCGGCACATTGAGGCGCCGCCCCAGCGCATCGGTGACCTTCGCTACCAATTGCCTGCTGGCGCCTACCTGGCTCAACAGCAGGCCGCTTTGTTCAATCGCCACGTTCGCGATCGACGGCGCGACGATTGCTGTGAACGGGACATTGGCCGCGCTGCGTGCCTTGATCGCCGCAATATCGGCGGCCGTGACCACACCGGAGGCATTGATGTCGTAACGCACGCTGTTGTCGTCAATGACGTGGCCGGATCGCGACTTTGCGACCGCGATATCGGCCGCGTTGACGCTGCGGCTGGCATTGGCGTCGCCACGCAGCAGGCCGAGCGATACGTTGGCATCGACCGGGATGCCGTTGATGCTGGCAAAGGCGATATGCACGCGCTTGTTGTCGGCAACGGGTGCCAGCATGATCGTGATTTCATTGCCGGCGAATCCAACCGTGGCATCGAGAATCACCGAGGATTCATCACTCACCGTGACGGGACCGACCGCCGTCACCGCTGCGCTGAACTGGAATACGAGGCTGGTTCCTCCCAGCTGCGCACGTGGCTCCACGCTCACCGCGCCATCGATGGTCGCCGTGGTATCGATGGGCAAATCCTTCAATCCGGCAGCGCCGTGATTCTTGCGCGACTGCACAGCCAGCAGCGCCAGCGGCTGCCCCGCCGGGATGATCGCGATATTCCGCGTCACCTGCGGTGCCGGCAGGAAGCCGGCGGCGCCGGCCTGATTGGCGGCAATCACGCAATTGCCGCTGGCAACGCCGGTGACCGTGGCGCCGTTGCTGCCGGCGACGCTGCAGGTGGCTGGCGTGACCGACGTAAAGGTGACCGGATTGCCCGATCCGCCGCCGGTGGCCGTGACTGTGCCGCTGCTGCCGACCGCGATCACCGGCGCCGGGCCGAAGGTGATGGACTGCGCAACCGGAATCGGCGCGAAGGCGGCCGTGACCGCCTGGTTGCCGTTCATCGTGACGCTGCAGGCGCCGGTGCCGCTGCATGCTCCGCTCCAGCCGGCGAAGGTGACGTCACCCGCGGGTGTGGCCGACAGGGTGACCATGCTGCCCGACGCAAAGCTCGCGGAACAAGTCGCGCCGCAATCGATGCCCGCGGGACTGCTGGCCACCAAACTGGCGGCGCTGCCGGTCTTGTTCACGGTCAGCACCGGCGACGGCGGCGGACTGGGGGCAATAAACGGGCTGAGTGACTGCGCGTTGTTACCCACAGGCACCGTGGCCGTGACGGCGTTGCCAGCGGTGCTGATCACCGAAACCGTGCGGGTGCAATTGTTGATGACATACACCGATGCGCCATCGGCCGTGACCGCAACGCCGTTCGGACACTCGCCCACCGGCACCGTCGCACTGATGGTCTTTGAAGCGGCGCTGATCACCGAAACGCTATTCCCCAAATAATTCGTGACGTAAACCCGGGCGCCGTCGGGCGAGACCGCGACGGCGTACGGTATGCCTAAACCCGCGTCGCTGATGGTATCGGTCACGGCATTGGCAGCCGTGCTGATCACCGACACGCTGCCGCCATTCGAGTTGGCGACATAAACACTGGCTCCGTCCGGTGTGACCGCCACACCGACTGGCGCGGCCGCCACCGGTATGGTTGCGACCACCGTGTTGCTACCCGTGTCGATCACCGAAACGCTGTTGCTGTTGTTGTTCGCTATATAGACTTTTGTCCCATCCGGCGTGACCGCCGCGCCCTGCGGGAGAATTCCAACCGGCACGGTGGCCACGACGGTATTGGTACTCGTGCTGATGACGGAAACGTCGTTGCTGCTGGCATTGGCCGCGTAAATACGCGAGCCATCCGGCGTGACCGTCAATCCGGTCGGGTTGGTTCCCGCCGCAATGGTAGCGATCACGGTGTTGGTCGCGGTGTTAAGCACCAGCACGTTGTTGCCCATGCCGACGTAGGCGCGTGAACCATCGGGTGCAAACGTCACCGCGACCGGGAAGGACGCGACAGACACGGTGGCCGTCACGCTGTTGGTCTGGATGTCAATGATGGACAGCGTTTTCGAGTTCGCGTTGGGGATGTATGCGAACGGCGCCGCGGAAACCGTCGATCCGACAAGAGCAGCGACCGCCAGCCCGCACGCCGACAAGATGCGCATGCCCCTCGATGGAAATCCAGCGGCCCACCTTGGGCAGCGCAAGGTAAAAGTCAAGCACTGGCGCGCCTTCCAGGCCATTTTCGGCCAGGAAGGCGCGCCAGTGATAGAGTTTATTGCTCCAATGTTCACATTGCCACCTGTTGCCGTTGCGATACCACCCATACGGAATAACCAGGGGGAACCAGACATGCGGGCCGGCAAAAGGTCAGCGTGGCAGCACAACCCCGGGGCGTCACGCAGCGGCAGTGGACCCGCCGGCATGCCGCGGCACCTCCAAGCTAATGGGTGATCCCTTTATTTCTCCACCCGATTCGCCTTCTCTGCATCCTGATCGCCACCGGGACGGTTGGCATGGTGCGGCGCGGTCCGGTAGTGCTCGGCCAACACATATTTGCCCCAGTCCCCCTTGAACTCACGCCACACGTTATGGATGTGATTGGCGTTGTTCCGGGTGTTGTCGTACTCGATCAGGAAAGCGGAGCCCAGAATCCGGTAGTAATGGCCCTGCCCCTTTTCGCGACCGCCCATCCAGGCAAACTTGATGTTCGCCAGGTCTGTCCTAAATCTATCGAATCTATAGGGCCAGGCTTGCATGTTTTCGTGGCCTGAAATTATCGATCCGGCTCCTTTTAACCGCGAGCCTATCTATTTTTTTGGCATGCCCTTACCTTTCTTACCTTCTATACTTCGGTTGTGCATAGCCCACGAGAAAGAATATGAATCCACATTCCCACCGCATTTCGATTGCCCTCGCTACCGCGTTGGTTCTACTGGCGGTCAGCGCCCCCGCTTACGCGAGTTGGCCAAGCGACCAGCCAATCAAGATCATCGTGCCGCAGGCTGCCGGAGGCACCAACGACACGGTGGCTCGGTTGATTGGCGTCGAACTCGGCAAGCTGCTGAAGCAGACGGTGATCGTTGACAATCGTCCCGGTGCGGCAGGCGCCATCGGCATGCAGGCCGTGGCAGAAGCCAAGCCAGATGGCTACACGCTGGGCCTGGCATCGGACTCGGCAGCGCTGATGGACGTCACGCGGCCGAACCTGACCTGGAAGTTCAAACGTGATCTGCAAGGCGTGGGCATGATTGGTGACCAGCCAATTTGTGTCGCCGTTTCCGCCAAATCGACCTTCATGTCTTTTGCTGACGTCCTCAAGGCCGCCAGGGACAAACCTGGCAGCGTGGCCTACGGTACTTCCGGCGTTGGCACATCCCAGCACGTCGTGGGCGAATGGCTTGCCAAGCTTGCCGGCGTTCAGCTATTGCACATTCCGTACAAGGGAGGCGGACAGGCCACCACCGACATCGTTGGCGGCCAGGTTCCGCTGGCGGTACTTGGGTTGGCACCGATGTTGGCGCAGGCAAAGGCGGGCACCGTTCGCATCGTGGCCGTTACCTCACCAAAGCGCGCAGGCGCGATCCCCACCGTGCCAACCACGACCGATCTTGGTTATGCACAGATTGCTTTGACACAGTGGGCCGGGGTGGTCGCCCCCGCGGGGACGCCTGAGGCCATCGTCAAGCAACTCTCGGAGGCGATCTTCAAAGTCGTTTCACGGCAGGAGGTTCAACAGAAATTGTCTGATGTCGGCATTGACCCGAAGCCACTTGGCCATCAGCAGTTCGACAAGTTTCTGAAGACCAACGTGGATACCTGGGCCCGCGTCGTGCCTAGCCTCGACCTTAAACTGGAGTGATACGGCACTTCGGAGCGTCTGATCAAAGGGATAGCGTGCAAAAGACAAACATTGTTCTGGTTTTGGCGGATAACCTCGGATGGGGCGAGCTCGGCTGTTATGGTGGCGGGGCCATACGGGGCGCTCCCACGCCCCGTATTGATGCATTGGCCGGCGAAGGCATCCGCCTTCTCAACTTCAACGTTGAGAGTGATTGCGTGCCGACACGCTCGGCGCTCATGACCGGCCGTCACCCGATCCGCACGGGTGCGCTGCAGTCGGTGCCCGCCGGCCTGCCGCAGGGTCTTGTGCCATGGGAGATCACGATTGCCGAGTTACTATCCGGCGCCGGCTATGCGACCGCCATGTACGGCAAGTGGCATCTGGGGGACAAGGAAGGGCGCTATCCCAAGGACAAAGGCTTCGACGAGTGGTATGGCATCCCCCGCACCACCAACGAGAGCATGTTCATGGAGTCCGTCGGATTCGATCCGACTGTGGTTGATATTCCCCATGTGATGGAAGGCGTCAAGGGTAGTCGTGCCGAGAAGCGTGAGGTCTACGACCTTGAAATGCGCCGGCGCATCGACGAGGAATTGACACGCCGTAGTTGCGCGTTCATTCAGCGGCAGGCGGTGGCCGGGAATCCGTTTTTTCTTTATGTGCCGCTGACACAATTGCATTTTCCGACGATTCCGCATCGGTCCTTCGAAGGGACCTCCAGGAAAGGCGACTTTGCCGACTCGCTCATTGAACTGGATGCCCGGGTCGGGGAAATACTCGATGCGGTGGACGCGTCAGGCCTTCGCGAGAACACGCTCTTCATCTTTGGCAGCGACAACGGCCCGGAATACCGTCGGCCGTGGCGCGGCAGTGCCGGGATGTGGACCGGTACCTACCATACCGCCATGGAAGGCGCGCTGCGCGTCCCGTTCATTGCGCGCTGGCCGGGACACATAAAGCCCGGCGGTGTCACGAACGAGATCGTGCATGTCGTGGACTTGTTTCCGAGCCTGGCGGCGGTTGCAGGCGCCAATATGCCAACGGACAGACCCATCGATGGCGTCAACCAACTGCCATTTCTCAGTGGCAAGACTGAAAAGTCCGCACGTGAAGGATTCGTCTACTTCATCAAAAACGAAATGCGGGCCGCCAAGTGGCGAGACTGGAAGATGCACTTTGTCTGGGAGGTCGAGCCCAATGCAGGCGCCAACCACCTCGAAACGCCCTATCTATTCAACCTTGTCCAAGACCCGAAAGAGGAATCCGACGTGAACAGCACCCAAGGCTGGGTGCGCGGCCCGATCAGAAAGATGATTGATGCATTCCAGAGATCGCTAAGAGAAGCGCCGCCAATTCCTCCGGGGGCACCGGACGAATTTGTTCCGGCGGCATACCCGTCAAAACCTCATTGCAATTGATTACCTTCTTGTCGCAAAACAATGGAGGTTTCCATGATCAATATGACGGCCGCAATAGCTGCCACACTGGCAGCCCTCATTTTTTCAGGATGTACGACATTGCCGTCCGATCGCCAGATCGCAGCAACCGATGAAGAGCACCTTCTTGCCCTCGAACGCGAATGGGTGGAGGCTGAAGTCAAACACGACCGCCAGGCGCTTGAGCGCATTCTCGACGAGAGATTGGTTGTTGTTTATGCGTCGGGAAAGACATCGGACCGCACGGATTTCATCAAGATGATTCTCTCCAAGCCGATTGCGCCGTACAAAGTCATCAATGACATGGTGCGTGTGTTCGGCGACACCGCGGTGGTCGTCGATCGCTTTGGCCCCGGGCTCGCAACCAAAGTAACGTGGGTGGCCATCAAGCGCGATGGGCGCTGGCGGGTGATTTCCGAAACGTTTTCCAGGGTGGCAGAAGCAGGAATGAAATGAACTAAGCAGACACTGAATGACAAATTAAGAAATTAAAGGGGTCGGCGTGATTTGTTTTTGACGTACGAACGCAACAATCACGCTGCCCCCTTTCCTCCCCAGAATCCACACCCCGCCGATTTACTCGCGCGCCTCTTCAGCCATTTTTGGCCGGGACGCCGCACCAGTGCTAGAGTTCACGAATAGGAACTCAACGTTCGTACGAGGCTTGAAAAAAATAGGGCCAACGCTCGCAACACAGCAATGCGACATTGAAAGAGCCCACGTTCGCACGAGTTATTCCTCATTTATTCCTTTTGGTCCCGTAAATATCCTGAGCCATGAGCACCCTGTTGCGGCAAACGAAGGTTGGAAAGCTCGATGCCGAAACCGGCAGCCGTCTCGACCATGACGGTTATCTTCTCCTGCGCGGAGCCATTCCGGCGGACTGGCTCCCGACGCTGCGTGCCGCATTCGAGGCGGGCGAGCTGGCATCCGATCGATGGCCGGTTCCGCGCGGCCACGATTGGCGACACGCCTTGCTCGACCTCGATCCCGTGGTGCAGCTGGTCTGCCGACTGCCTGCGCTGCTAGCCGCCGCGCACCATGTGCTCCGTGGGCCGTTCTTCCTTTCCCAAGTCGAGGGCCGCGAGCCCCGCCCCGGTGGCGGTGCGCAACAACTGCATCGCGACGGCCCCGGGTCCAACGAGACGCAGACGGTCTCCGTGCTGGCCTTCCTCGACCCGTTCGGACCCGATAACGGCGCTACGCGCGTGGCGCCTGGCACGCATCTCGGCGAGGGGCTTGCGGCGGCGGCCCCGGCCCAACCGCAGGCCTTCGTGACTAGCGGAGACGCTGGCGACGTTTTGCTGTTCGGCTCCACCCTGCTGCACGGTGCCACCCGCAATGAGACCGGCGCCCCGCGCCGCTCGCTGCTCTTTTGCTATGCGATCGAGGCCCTGCGCGAGAGCTACGACAAGACCCGCGCCATGCGGGCCGTGCGCATGGACACCGATGAGGGGTTTGATGCATAGCAAATAAGTGCAGCAAATAAATGGCAACAAATAAATGGGGTCACCATTTACCTCGGAGTTGCCATCGTAAAACGCCATTTGGCGCGCCGCTCCAGCCCCTTTTGCCCCGAACGCCTCGCCAGCGCTAGAGGTTGAGTATTCTCCACGACAACAGCGCCGCCAATGGTCGTGAATCAACGGGACCGGGCTCGCATTTCCTCGCGGGCTGTACATATCGATCCTGCCCCGTTAACTCTTACGGCATTGCAGCCACGCAGTAATCGGGTGGATCGTCAGCGCTTCGGGCTGGGAACGTGCTGGTCGAACAGGAGCGTGTTGCCGTCGGGGTCGGTGACTTTGAAGTACGCAGGCCCCTCGGTCTTCTCGTCCGCCTCGGGCACAATCGTGAGCCCACGCGCCTTCAAGGTGCGCTGCAGCTCGCGCACATCCTGGAAGTCTTTCAGGGACTCCTTGTCCTTGTTCCACCCCGGGTTGAACGTCATGATGTTCTTGTCGAACATCCCCTGGAACAGCCCGATCCTCGCGTTCCCGCTCTGGAGGACGATCCAATTCTGTTCGAGCTTGCCGGCGACCACCTTGAAGTCGAGCTTCTCGTAGAAGGCCTTGGAGGCCTTGATGTCCTTGACGTTGAGGCTGACGGAAAAATTGCCGAGGTCCATGGTCTTCTTCTCGCTGGGCGGGGCGGATGGCGCCGCAGTCGTACCGGCCGTAGCGATGATAGCGATCAAGGCCAGCGCACCGGCGAGCATGCTGGTGAAAGTGAGTGTTTTCATGTGAATTCTCCTTGGGGCGAGAGTCAGCCACATGGGACGGCGACTCGAACTCGCGTGGGTGCTAGCATGCCCGAAAACCGCAAAGTGAACTTGCCAATCAATGGGCCGCCATTTCGCGCGCCTCCCCGGCCTCCTCTTGCCAGGTGTGCCGCTGCAACGATGGCTATGGCAGTGTCGTTCCCGATCTTGCCTTCACGGCCGCAATATCCGCAGCGCTGATGATGCCGGTTCTATTCACATCAAACATGAAATTGGATAGTGAGCTCGACTCACCGGCACGCGCTTTTATGGCTGTGATGTCATTGGCATCAACCGAACGTGAACTGTTGAAATCGCCCAGCATGAAACCCATCGAAAGCGCCACCGTTGCAAAGCCGTTGATGCCGGTCAGTGTGACGGTAATGCGCTGGCGATCGGGAATTTTGCCGAGGTTGACGACGACGACGGCACCAGAAGCCGTAGCGGCTGCGTCGGTCAGCTTCGCATCGTTTGCATCCACCACGACCGCCACCGGATCGACTGAGGTGATGGGAGAGGCAAACTGGAAAATCAAATTGAACCCATTCGCGCTGGACCGTGGTTCAACGGTGATGGCGCCTTTGATGGACTGCAGGTAGTCAATGGGCAGGTTGTAAAAAATGCCATTTTGAACTTGCTGCGATACCACTGACACCAAAGCCGGAGGCGGCGGGGACGTGACAGTCGACGTCACCGATGAGCTGTTGTTATTGGTCACCAACTCGCCGCCGCCGGACACGGTGGCGGTATTGGTGATCGAAGCCGGTGCATTGGCGGCAATATTGACCGTTAGCGTAACCATCGGTGCCGACGCGCCGGACGGGATGGCGGTGTTGCGCGAACAACTCAACACGGTGCCCGTGCTGGGCCCGCAATCCCAGCCACCGCTAACGGCGATGGCGGTGGTGGTCAGGCCGGCCGGCAGGTTATCGCTGATGGTGTAGCCCGCACTTGTGGCGCCATTGCCAATGTTGTTAACAGTGAGCGTGTAAATGGCGGTGCCGCCGCGTTGAAAAGCGCTGCTGGTGGCCTTGGTGATCGTCAGGTCCGGGGCGACCACGGTGACCGATACCGTGTTCGAGGCGCTGTTGTTGTTCGTCACGGTCTCGCCGCCGCCGGAAACGCTTGCCGTATTGGTGATGGAGGCGGGAGCATTGGCGGCGATACTGACATTGAGCGTAATCAGCGGGGCCGAAACACCTGCGGGAATGGTCGTGCTTCGGGTACAACTCGCCACCGTGCTTGTGGAGGCGGCACAATCCCATCCAGTACCGAATGTTATTGTGGCCAGTGTCAAGCCGGTCGGCAAGGTGTCGGTTACCGTGTAAGCACCATTGGTGACCAGCGTACCAATATTGTTAACGATGAGCGTGTAACTGGCCGTGCCGCCCTGCGCAAAAGAGCTTGGTGTGGTCTTGGAGATCGTCAAATCAGGCGCAGCGGCACCCACGCTGATGAATGCGGTACCTGCGTTGTTGTTGGTCACCACCTCGCCGCCACCCGCAACGTTTGCCGTATTGGTGATGGAAGCTGCTGCATTCGATGCGATATTGGCGGCAAGTGTAATGACCGAGTTCGTGCCCGCCGCGATGGGCGTGGTTCGCGTACAGGAGACCGTCGTACCGGTCGTGCACGTCCAGTTTGAGCCGGTCGCGGACGTTACCGTAAGGCCCGTCGGAATCGTATCCGACACGGTAATCGTTCCGGACGTCGGGCCATTGCCGCCGTTGGTGACGGTGAGCAGATAGGTCACCGTACCACTCCGTTGGAACGGCCCACCCTGTGCGACTTTTGTGATGGTCAGGTCCGGCGCGACGGCGGCAACGCTGATAATTGCACTTCCGGCGTTGTTGCCGGTATTTGATTCCCCCGGCGTAGTGACGTTCGCCGTATTGGTGATGGAAGCTGCCGCATTTGATGCGATATTTGCAACCAGCGTGATGACCGAGTTTGTGCCGGCTGCAATGGGTGTGGTTCGCGTGCACGAAACCGTCGCGCCTGACGTGCACGTCCAGTTTGTGCCGGTTGCGGACGTTACCGTAAGGCCAGTCGGAATCGTATCTGTCACGGTGATGGTTCCGGTGGTGGGACCGTTGCCGCCGTTGGTGACGGTGAGCAGATAGGAGACGGTTCCGCCTTGCTGGAACGGTGTCCCTTGCGCAACCTTGGTGATGGTCAGATCAGGTGCGACGGCGGCAACGCTGATGACTGAACTCCCTGCGTTGTTGGCATTGTTGGACTCACCCGTTGTGGTGACATTCGCGGTATTGGTGATGGTGGCTGCCGCATTTGAAGCGATATTTGCAACCAGCGTGATGACCGAGTTTGTGCCGGCTGCAATGGGTGTGGTTCGCGTACAGGAAACCGGTTGGGCATTGGTGCAATTCCAATTGGTGCCGGAGACAGACGTTACCGTAAGGCCGGTCGGAATCGTATCCGACACGGCAATCGTTCCGGACGTCGGGCCATTGCCGCCGTTGGTGACGGTGAGCAGATAGGTCACCGTGCCGCCCTGTTGAAAGCCTGAACCCTGCGCTATTTTTGTGATTGTCAGGTCCGGTGCGACAGCGGTAACAGAAACGGTTGATGAGGCACTATTGTTGTTGGTAACCGTCTCACCACCGCCAGAAACCGTTGCGGTATTGGTGATAGACGCAGGCGCATTGGCGGCGATATTCACTGTAACCGTAATGGCAGGTGCCGAGGCACCTGCGGCGAGGATGGCCGCGTTTGTACAGTTTAACAATGCAGATGTGGGGACTGTGCAAGACCACGGACTAAAGGTGCTGAACGATGAAATGGTCAGACCGGTCGGCATCGTATCGGCAATGGAAAAGCTTGCCGTGGTTGCCGCGCCGCCGACATTGCTGGCGGTAAGCGTATAGCTGGCGGTCCCGCCCTGAACGAATGTGCTGGTCGTGGTCTTGGACAGGACCAGATCCTGTGCAACAGCCGGAAATGCCAGCGTGCAAAAGAGCGCCAGTCCGACGAACAGACGCGTCACCAATGACCTCGCTCGCGAAAAGACGCTCATATCAAACTCCTGATTGAACAATGCTTGAAACTGCCCGCTTCCATACCAGCCAGACGTTCACACGCGGACTGTCAACCCTGACTCGCATGGATGTTGGCAGAATTGGATCTCTCGCCACGCTTCCTGTTTTGGCCGCGATTCGTGCGCAGTATGGCGTCGGCCTTCATTCTGCGCAACAAAGCGAACGAACGGAACAGACCACTATTATCTTTTCTGCAACAGACAATCGTGGTCTGTCCTCCAGCAATCCAAAGGGCGATACCAAGTCGTCGCCGACCAAGCGGTCCGAAGACTTGGTAGCGGCTCAGGTTATATCGGCGACTTTGCCCCAGCCCATTCGAGAGCCTCCTGCCTTTCGCCGAACGAACGCCCCTGCTCAGCGGCATGCGATGGTGTTTGTTCGCTCATGTTTTTCTCCCGAAGTCTTCAGGGTCAACGTTTGAAGGGTCAGGCCCCGGATTCGTGGCAAACCGCTTCGATGTTGTGTCCATCCGGACCAAGAACGAAAGCGGCATAGTAGTTTGCGTGGTAGTGCGGGCGGAGCCCTGGCGCACCATTGTCTTTGCCACCCGCTTCCAGCGCCGCACGATAGAAGGCGTCGACTTGGCTACGATTCCCGGCGACGAACGCCAGGTGAAGATGCGCCGGCTTCTCCCCGGTTTGATACAGACACAATGAAACACTACCCTTTGGTTGGCTAAGTTCGACACCGTTCGGCGGCCACTCCGTGACAGCCGTTACGCCGAGCGGTTCGAGGGCCTTGAGGAAAAACGCTTTGCTCGCTGCATAGTCGCTGACACCGAATTTCACGTGGTCAAACATGCGTTCTCCTGAAGGGTGTGGTCCTGCGCGAGACCTAATCGTTGTTTTCAGTCGGCTGTTGTCGTGCCGGTGTTAACTGCTAATTGAGTTCCAAGGGGTCCGCGTGGATCGTTTTTGAACTGCTCGATTTTTTCAAAAAAATTCACCTTGAGCGCCTTTAGTTCGTCTACAGTGCCGTTCGTTGAACTATTCCAACCGCTCGATTTTAGAGGAGAAGCAACATGGACCGATTCACCGGTGGTTGCCTGTGCGGCAACGTCCGACTCGTCGCGTTGGGACGCCCATACCGGGTCGGCCTTTGCCACTGTCTCAACTGCCGCAAGCATCATGGGGCTCTGTTTCACGCTTCCGCCGTGTTCCCTCATGATGCGGTGACAATCGAAGGCGAAACTTGTGACTTCGCCGGTCGGTTTTTCTGTCCCCGCTGTGGCTCGCCTGTTTTCTCACGCACCGCAGACGAAATTGAAGTGAACCTGGGATCACTGGATGCCCCTGACCAACTGAGGCCCACCTACGAACTCTGGACCGTCCGTCGCGAGTCATGGTTGCCGCCGTTTCCGCTCACGAGGCGATACGAGCGCGATCGTGAGGCAAAGGGTCGATTTGAGGAGTAGGTCGTATGAGCGGTGCGAAGGCGCCGTTACGAGGTAACGAGAAGGGTGAATCAATAAACGAATGGGACACCATTTTCCCCGCAGCAGTCCGCATTGCAGATCGCCATTTGACGGGCGTTTCCAGCCATTATCGGCCTGGAAGCCTCGCCAGTGCTAGCATTGTTGCCACGCTTATTCCGACGCGACCAGTGCCGGTGCCATAGACGCAAGGACAATGGACACGGCACCGAAACGTTTCATTTATTCCCCATGACGAATGAAAGGACCGCTTCCAGCCGGTCGGCCCAGTCGGCCTCGCTGTGCCCCGTGCCGTCGATCACGGCCGTCAACGCGTGGGCCGGCGTGTACCCGCGATCGCGCAACACTTCGGCCAGCATCCGCTGGGCCGGCGCGTAAAGCGAATCCAGCCAGTCGTCGCCGCGATCACTGTATATGCGGTGCGTGGCCGGGTCCGGCAGGTGTTTGCCCAGATAGGTCATCGCGGCGAGCGGGAGCGCGGCGTTGCGCACGCGCTCGCGGCCCCATGCGGTCGGCCGACCGACCCAGTGCGTGGATAACCCCGCCGCGCCGCCAAAGAATTGCGGGTACTCGCACAGCGCGTAGAGGGAAATCAAGCCACCCATGCTGGAGCCGGCGATGAAGGTGTGCTCGCGCCCGGTGCGCGTCGGGTATTTCTTGTCGATGGCCGGCTTCAATTCCTCAACGATGAATCGAAGGTACGCATCCGACTTGAGCCGGCCGTTGCTGGCCTCGACTTCGTACTCGCGCCGTACGGCGTCCGGGGCAAAGGCCAGGAACTTCTCCGGGTAGTACTCGGCATAGCGCTCGATGCCGTTGTTCCAGATGCCGACGATGATAGTGTCCTCGATCTGGCCGCGCTTGGTGAGGTTCGCCACCGCCACATCAGCACGCCAGGCTTTCTTCGTCCAGTTCAGGCTGCCATCGAAAATGTTCTGTCCGTCGTGCATGTACAGCACCTGGTAGCGCCGCGAGGGACTGAAATCGCTCGGCAGCCAGACATCGATGTGCCGCGGCATGACGTGGCGCGAGGCGAAGTGCTCGATGCGCTCAATGCGGCCCGTGGTGACGTTGGGCAACGACGGGGGTTCTGCAGCGTGTGCCGAAATGCTTGCCGCGGTGGCAAGCATCCAGATCCCGTTGATCAGTGTTCTCATTCTCCCCTCCAAGGCCAGCCAAAATGCAATGCCCGCGCATTGAAATGCCCGCGCCCCTTTCCGGCCATGAATAGCCCACGCACCGCGCGTGCGTTTGAGTTTGTCGCGAAGTCATAATAAATGGATGGTGGATTCAACTTCAAAGAGCGACGGTTGAGCAAGCGAAGAATACTTCATGTGCCACTTCGCTGACCGTTTGGGATTTCTGTACGCGTAGAACGGAATGGCAAGTATGGGTCATGGTCATCTTGCCCTCGAAGGTCGGACACCCTGGTCCAGCGAATAAATGGGCACCCATCTTCCGGCCTGCCCCTCGCCGTTTGATTTCTCTCAATACATGGTCATCGGTTTAACCCAACAATGATGAATGTGGAGGACATGGTGCGGACATTAAGGTGATGCTCCATGTCCGCGAATGTTGCGCGGAGCGTGGCACGCGACTACGATGAAAGAGCGCGGAGGCGGGCGACGTGAACCGGGTGCATGAAATTTGGCGATTCGACATTTCTTGATTGGAGAGGAAGCATTCATGTGCAATTCTGTGAAGCGGATGTTTGGATTGATCGCCGGCATGGCGATGGCGTGTTCGACGGTGGCGTTGGAGGCGGCGTCCGATTTCAGCAAGGCGCCGGGAAATGGCGCTTACTCCTTCGGCAGCGTCACACCGAAGATGTTTCCGGATCTGCTCAAGACTTCGTTGACGGGTGATCCGGTCAACATCACGGGGCACCTCTTTCTTCCGGCTTCGGCAACGGAAAAAGACAAAGCGCCCGCGATCATTCTGGTGCACGGCTCTGGCGGCATCTACGATGCGATGCTGGAATACTGGCCGAAACAATTCAACGCCGCAGGGTACGCGGTGCTTGCCCTCGATTCCTTCGGTCCGCGCGGCGTGAAGAGTACCGCCGAGGATCAATCGCAGGTTCCGTTTGCGGCGGACGTGGCGGATGCATTCAGCGCGCTCAAACTCATGGCCAGCCACCCGCGCATCGACGCGAGCCGTATTGCCGTCATGGGTTTTTCGCGCGGCGGTATCGCCACCTGGCGGACGGCGGTCGAGCGCATCATCGCCGCGCAATCCGCCGCGCAAACACTTCCTCCGGGCCTGCGCTTCGCGGCGCATATTCCCGTCTATTCGGGCGGTTGCGTCGGCGTATTCCGCCTGATCGTCAAGCCGGGCGTCTTTTCAAAATCGCCCATGCTCTGGGTGCATGGCGACGCCGACGATTATGCGGCGATGGAACCTTGCCGCGACTACGCGGAAAAGATCAGCAAGGCGGGAACGCCAGTCGAATTCAACACCATCGCAGGCGCGCGCCACAAGTTCGATATGGATGATCAGCGCCGTACCGACGTGCGCAATGCGCAGAAAACGCTCGACGCCTGCCCGATCGAAGTAGATATCGAGACCCTCTATTCCCACGACCGCACCACCGGCACACGCCTGACCGGCGCGGCCTATGTGGAGACACTGAAGAAGCAATGCAGCGCGACCGGCGCTTCGGTTGAAGGCGACCGCAAGGCGCGTGACAAGGCCGCGCAGGCCATCCTGGGTTTTCTGCGCAAGACTTTTGGACGCTGATCTCCTGTACGCCTGTGAGCGAGGTCAGTCCCCTGAGCTGCGCGATAACCCGCGAAGTCATAGCAGGAGTAAACGGCAATGCAAATGGATGGCGTCAAAAAGTGAAAGCAGAAATGCAAGTCCATTCAGTCGCAATCGAATACACGCATGACTTGCAGAAGCGGCGCTTGAAATTCTCGCACCTATTGCGAGAGCAGATGGAGTCGGGATCCTGATTTGAGGCACAAGCTCTTCTACACAATTGCCCTGTCCGGGTTTCTGGCGGCAATCTGGCTGAAATTCTTTGCGCACGGTTGGCTGCGCGGCAACGCATACGATGTCTTGCTGGTGGCGTTTCTATCCTCGGCAACATTCGGCATAAGAAACCTCGCGTTGATCCAGTCCGTCGGCCACAATACGGCGGCTGAAACGCTAAGGCAGTCGCAGATCGCGCTGAACAGGAAGATCTCCGCTGCCTGGGCCATCATCGCTTGTAGTGCCGAACTCATGCAGGGGATCATGAAGATGGCAACGGGAAAACACGCCCTCGGCACCTTCGATCCGGTCGATCTGGCGTGCTACGTCTTTGGGGCGATACTTTCACTCAACGTGAACAGATTGCTTTATGTCGTCCAGCAGAATAAGTAGAAGCCGGCAGCCTTCGTCTCATCGCAGATCGCCATTTGGCGGCCTCGCAGAGCTGCGCCCGGGGCGGCGCAAACGCCAGGGCGCCCCCTACGCCGAAATAGCGGTGCACAAGCCTCATAACTGGCCAAGGACCACAGGTTGCGCGCGCGTTTTCCAGAGCGAGACGATTACGCCACCCGCTATCAGGCCGAATGTCACGGTCAACGATATGCTCGGCGGAATCTTGCCGATGATTCCGACCAGGAATATCTTTGCGCCAATAAACACGAGCACCAGGGCCAGCGCATATTTCAGATACGTGAAGCGGTGAATCATTGCCGCGAGTGCGAAGTAAAGCGCGCGCAAGCCGAGGATTGCGAAGATATTGCTGGTGTAGACAATGAAAGGATCGCTGGTGATCGCGAAAATCGCCGGTACCGAGTCGACCGCGAACACGAGGTCAATGACCTCCACCATACAAAGCGCGAGGAACAGCGGCGTCGCCCAACGCACTGGTTTTCCGCTCGCCGGGTCGGTGCGGTTAACGAAGAAAGAGTTACCTTCAACTGCTGCCGTGACGCGCAGATGCTTGCGCAGGAACCTGAGCAGCGGGTTGTTCGCGATGTCGGGAAAGTGGTTAGCGATGATCCACATCTTGATGCCGGTGAACATGAGAAAAGCACCGAATACGTAGAGTACCCAGCTGAAATTGCTGATCAAAGCGGCACCGAGCCCGATCATCAAAGCCCGCAGCACAATCACTCCCATGATTCCCCAGAACAGAACACGGTGCTGGTACTGGCGAGGAATGGCGAAGTAGGAAAAAATCAGCGCGATGACGAAGACGTTGTCCATCGACAGCGATTTCTCGATCAGAAAGCCGGTGAAGTACTCCGTCCCGCTTTGGACGCCGAAGTACCACCAGACCCAGGCACCGAACAGCGAAGCAATGCTGATGTAGCCGGCTGAGAGTGCCAGACTTTCCTTGACGCCTATTTCGGAATCGCTTTTGTGCAGCACACCGAGATCAAAAGCAAGGAGTGCTACGACAATTCCGGCGAAGACGAGCCAGACCCAGGCGGCCTTGCCAAGCAGCGGGTTGCTGAGGAATTCAATGAGAGGTTCCAAAATAGTGATGTCCAGAAAAGGTGTTGGTCAGGTTATGTCAGAGTTTGCGGGCCGTCAGAGTTGGCGAGCCATATGGCGGCGAGCATGACGCTTGCGCCGAAAGTGGCAAGCAATGCCGCGTCTCTGCGGTTGTCCCATGCGTACTCGCGCCATGCCGCGTAAAGTGCCACGGCAGCGACCACGCCAACCAATATCGCGGGGTCAACCATGTTGCGGGCACGCCACCAAAGGCGGCGGCGGCGAGAAGGGCCGCACCAGTCGCCAGTGCTCGTGCATGGCAGTCAGAAGGATTGCCTCTCCATCTGCAGCGTGTGCGTCCGCTTCGGCGACGGCGACGCACAATCCCATCACTTGGCCGCGTATTTCGCGGTCGTCAATCTCTGCCAGCAATGCGGTGAGCGTGCCGGGGTCAAGGTACGCCGCTCCCCAGCCTCGCAGCGACGTGGAGCAAAGGTCTTCGCACAGGCCCTGCACAACGACCTGCAACTCGTCGGGCGAAATACCCAGCAGCGCGTGCGCGTGCATGCGGTCGAGTGCGTCCAACTCAGTCTTGCAAAGGTGGCCGTCGGCCAGCATGGAGACGGCAACAATACGCGCGGCCGCGAAGGGGCTGTTTTTTGGATAGGTACGCAATTTATTGACTCCTGAATTTGGTTTTGCGTTGATTGGTCGGGCTTGTGCGAGATCGGCGTTTCGTGTTGCGATCGGGACCCGCCACATACCCGATCCGAATGTATTTATTCATCGATACCGCCCATCCCGAACAAGCTCATAAGGCTCGTGAAGAGGTTGAAAATCGAGACGTAGAGCCCGACCGTGGCCAACACGTAATTGGTTTCGCCGCCATTCACAATGCGGCTGGTCTCAAACAGGATCAAACCTGCCGACAAAGGGCGACCATCGCCGACACTGCAAGGCCGAGTGCGGGCATTTGCAGAAATACAGCGGCGAGGCCCGCGAGCAGGGCAATAATGAGACCCGCAAACAGGAACCCGCCCATGAAGCTGAAATCTCTCCGGGTCTTGAGCACATATGCCGACAGCGCGAGGAAGGTGACACCCGTTGTGCCAAGCGCCATGGTGACGATCTTTGCGCCGCCAGGCAGGGCAAGCGAGGCAGACAGCATCGGGCCAAGCGTGTAACCCATGAAACCGGTCAGGGCAAATACGGCAGGCAACGCCCAGCCACTGTTTTTTTGATGAAAAACCAGAAATAGCAGGCCGAAATAGCCGGCAAGCGTCAGCAGGATGCCCGGACTGGGTAACTTCAGCGCGGCGCTGACGGCAGCGACGACAGCGCTGAACAGCAGGGTCATTGCAAGCAGTGCATAGGTATTGCGCAACACACGGCTGGCACCTCTGTCGATCGCTGGTGCGCAGCGAAGGCTGACGTAGCGACGTCGGGTTGGGGTGGCGGGGTGATGTTTTCCATGGGGTGGTTGTCACTTTCTATTCTTCAATGATGGTTGGGTGTCGGCGTGATCGATACAGGTCGCGGCGGCGCTGACAGTTGCGCAGCAGCAGGCGGGTTGCGCGAGCCAGCGAAGCTTGCAGCGCGGAGTGGCAGTCACTAGCCTTTAAAACGATAGTTACGGTGCCGACGCTATCGGTTTTCAGTTCGAGATGGCAACACTTGTCGACGCCGCCGCGGGGGCCGTTGACGTCAGACAGCCGTACTTTGGCGCGTGGAACCAGCCACGACAGGCGGCGCATTACAAACTGCACGCGGCTCACCGCAAATTCGCGGATCTTTGCTCCGTCGTGATGACGGGATTCAAACACTACTTCCATTGCAAGCCTCCATCGGTTGAAAGTGGACAAAAGATAGGGCACAACCGACTTCGGAAAAAGCAGATAATAGCGAATTGATAGTTCGGAAAAACAGGATAATGAGCGTCAGCTTCAGTTACCGGCACTTGTACTATTTCTGGGTTGTCGCCAAGGAGGGCGGCATCACTCGTGCCGCGACCCGGCTCGGCATGGCAGTTCAAACGGTAAGCGCCCAGGTACGCGAGCTGGAACGCTCGCTTGGTCATACCTTGCTCAAGCCTGCTGGCCGCGGACTCGTGTTGACTGAAGCAGGTACGGCAGCGATGCGGCAGGTCGATCAGATTTTCCAGCTGGGTGAGCAACTGCCGGATGCAATCAAGGAGGCCACCAGTTCGCCCGGGCTGCGCTTTGCGGTGGGAATCTCCGACGGACTGCCCAAACTGGTGGTGCGGCGCTTGCTGCAGCCGATCCTTCAAGAGCCAAACCTGCGTTTGCTATGTCATGTCGACGAGTTCGAGGATCTGCTCGGCGATCTGGCGCTCCACCGGCTTGATGCCGTACTGGCTGACAGGGCTGCGCCGCCCAACCCGAACGTAAAGGTATACAGCCATCCGCTGGGTTCATCGGAAATCGCCTGGTACGCGTCCGCCAATTTGCATGCGACCGCGAGGAAAGCGTTTCCGCAATCACTTGAAAGCGTCCCGGTGCTCCTGCCAACGACACACGTCGCGGTTCGCGCGCGTCTCGACCAATGGTTCGAGAGACGGGCAATCAGGCCGCACGTGGTGGGCGAGTTTGAAGACAGCGCGCTTCTTAAAACTTTTGGCTCAAGCGGCATGGGCGTGTTTCCGGCGGTCGACATGGTTCACGACGAGTTGTTGGCGCAGTACAACGTCAAGCGCGTCGGATCATGCGAGGGTGTGGAGGAGCACTTCCATCTGATCGTCGCGGAGAAGAAAGTGTTGCATCCGGTCATCATTCGTTTGCTGGAACTGGCGCGCTGACTGTACGGACTGCTTGGGCTCATGCGTAGGGCTGAGCGCAAGAAGTTCCACATCACCATTCGGCGGGCATCTCCATGGCATTTCGGTCTGGAAGCCGCCCCAATGCTGGCGTTTCTTGTACTGGACTTCTATTTACCTCTGTACGTGGTGAGCCTGTCGAACCACACTTACTCCAAGCGCTTTTTTTAACATGCCCCACTAGATCCTTCGACAGGCTCAGGGCGAACAGGGATCGGCCAATAGAAGTTCCCTCCCGAAGCATCCTGCTCGCAACCGCACTTCAAGTTCGCTTTATCTTTCCACTCAATGGCACCAGAACATCATGCACGCAAAGACCGCACGAATCGCCCGTACCGTAACGAAGAAAACGCGTGCGCCGGTCCTCGAAAAACTGAGCCTTCACCCGCGCAATCGCCATCGCGGCCGTTACGATTTCGGAATGCTCTCAGACGTGTTGCCGGCGCTTAAGGATTTTCTCGTTGCCAATCCGTTTGATGCCAACGAGTTGACGATCGACTTCGCCAATCCCGCCGCGGTGATGGCACTGAATGCTGCGCTATTGAAAGCTTTTTATCAGGTCGAGTCGTGGCGTATTCCGCCGGGCTATTTGTGCCCGCCCATTCCGGGCCGCGCGGATTATGTGCATCATGCGGCCGATCTGCTGGCGCGAGACCGCAAAGGAAATATCCCGCGCGGGCCGGATATTCGGGTACTCGATATCGGAGTCGGCGCGAATTGCATTTATCCGTTGATCGGCCATCACGAGTACGGTTGGCGGTTTGTGGGAAGCGATACCGACGCCGTCGCGCTCAGCGCCGCGCAACAAATCGTGGATGCAAACAAAAATCTGGCGGCGGCGATCGAATTGCGGTTACAGGCGTCGCCGCAGAAAATTTTCGAGGGCATCCTCAAGCTAGTTGATCGCTTCGATTTTGTTCTCTGCAATCCACCTTTTCACGCCTCCGCGCGGGCAGCCGAAGCTGGCGCTATTCGCAAATGGAAAAACTTGGGCAAGGCAGGAAATCCCCAATCAAATCCCAAACTGAATTTCGGCGGTCAGGCGGCAGAGCTTTGGTGCGAGGGTGGCGAAGTCGGGTTTGTGTGCCGCATGGCGGCGGAAAGCGCGCAACACCAAACGCAGGTGTCGTGGTTCAGCGCGCTGGTGTCGCGGGAGGAAAGCCTGCCTGAGATTTATTCCGCGTTGAAAGCAGTCGACGCGCGCCGGGTTGAAACCATCGCCATGGCGCAGGGCCAAAAGAAAAGCCGCATCGTTGCGTGGCATTTTCGGTAGATCCCAACATCGGCGCAAACAGAAAACTCTCGCTTTGCGCATGCCTCGCTTTGACGTGAAGCCGCTGCCCCGCATGTTCGAACGGCAAGAAATTCTTGCGGGGGAACGTCTGTTCATTGCATCGTGTCTTCGATCGTAAGAAACGAACGGGAATGCAATGGATCGATGGTCCGTTCTGGCAATTACCGCAGCGTGCACATTGGGGCTCGCGCTGACTTCGAATGGTTCGCACGCTCCGCCGGCGGGCAAAGTGTACCGGGTCGGGTTGCGTGTGAATCAAGGCGCCAATGTCGGCGGAATGCCCTATCCGCAAGTCGCATCACTTCGCCAGGGGCTGACGTAGCCCGGGTATATCGAAGGCACTAACCTCATCATCGAGGAGCGTTACCCGGAAAGGCAACCGGAACGTTTGCCCGGCGTTGCGGCGGAACTCGTCGCTTGATCTAACCCTCGAACGGTGGACGCCCCATTCAGGGGTGGTTGTTGCCGCGAACTGTAGCAGTGTGTCCTGCCGGAATGACCGGCGCGGAGTATCGCACGCGAGACTGCTTAACCTTTGTCGCAGGCCTGCCAATGTGGATTCAGTTACTGCCTGTGCAAACCCCAGCCGTGGCTGGGGTTTTGTTTTTCTACAGGATGCGCGCGCGCAGTTCAGGCAGGCAGAGCAGTATAGTCCGTGTAGCCCTTCGCACCGGGTGTGTAGAACGTCGACATGTCGGGCGCATTGAGTGCGGCGTCCTTTTGCATACGCGTGACCAGATCCGGGTTGGCCAGGAATCCGCGGGCGAACGCAATCATGTCTGCCTGGCCTTCGTTGAGCGCCGTTTGTGCGGACGCCGCATCGAACCCACCGGCAAGAATGAAGGGCCCGTTGAAAGCGTGGCGCAATGCGAGCTTGAAGGCTGCCGGTACCGGTGGCGCACCCATGGCCGAATGATCGAGCACATGCAGATACGCGAGTTTCAGCGCGGAAAGTTCTTTGACCAAGGCAAGGTACTGCGCTTCCTGCTCGGGATAGTGGCCCGTCGAATTGAAGACACCGTATGGCGAAATGCGGATGCCGACCCGTTCCGCGCCGATCGCCGCAACGGTCGCCCGGGCGACTTCGAGTGCAAAGCGATTGCGCCCCGCGATCGAGCCGCCATAGCCGTCGGTGCGCGTGTTGACGTTGGCATTGAGAAACTGTTCGATCAGATAACCATTCGCGGCGTGTAATTCCACGCCGTCGAACCCGGCCTCGATGGCGAGCTTGGCGGCGTGGGCGTATTCGCCCACCGCATGATCGATATCGGCCTGTGTCATTGCGCGCGGTTTGCTGTGCGGCAGCATGCCGTGGCTATCGGTGTACATCTCGCCGGGGCAGATCGCATCGGTGGGGCCGACTACCTCGGCGCCGGCGGGCAGATTGGCGGCCTGGGTCACGCGGCCGGTGTGCATGAATTGAATGTATATCTTGCCGCCTTTGGCATGCACGGCATCGGTTGTCTGTTTCCAGCCTGCCACCTGCGCCGCATTGAACAATCCCGGGATTCGCGGGTAGCCCAGTCCGTTTGCGGAAGGCGAAGTGCCTTCGGTGATGATGAGGCCGGCGCTGGCGCGCTGGCCATAATATTCGGCCATCAGGGCGTTAGGAGTATTGGTGTCCACCGCGCGGCTGCGTGTCATCGGCGCCATCACGGCACGATTGGCGAGCGCCAGTTTGTTCATCGAGTAAGGGGACAAGAGGGAGGCAGGTGACATGGCAGTCCTGTAGAAAGGGGGAAATGGGAGAGTCGCGTCCAGTGCTTGTTGAGGCACATGTAGGCGCGACGCTGAAAAGATATTGGGGTTGAATTGGCAAACTCAACGGCGAGGAGCGGTTCAGCAAAAGAGGGAGGCCAGGAAATGGCAGGGAACAGGTTATTGGCATCCGGACGTCTTGCTCCTTTCGGCAAGGGAAAACCCGACTTCCTTGACCATTGACAAACGGGGCCCGGACCCTGGGAGTACATTCGATCAGGACAGTGAGAACTGGATTCGATTGACGAGGCATTGCGTTTGAGCGGAAAGGGCGAACAATGAAAAACATTTTGCGAATCGTGATTGCGCTGGTGTGCGTGCTGGCCGGTGCGACCGTGGCACTGGCGCAGCAGAAGGACGAAGCTGGCTGCAAGGACCATCCGATGTTCACACGGATGCCGGGGTACTGGATCTACAAGTGCGTGGACAAACAGTTCGATGCATACGCGTTCGTGACCGGTCCCGGGAAGACCGAAACCGTGGAGGGCCGAAAGGCGACCTGGACCTACTACCCGCAGGCGAAGGCGACGGACAAGCCCAGCGAACTACAGATCAAGCGGAATTTCGAAGCGGCGATACAGAAGGCCGGCGGCAAGATTGTCGGGGCCGACAAGGGACGTCAGACGTTTACGCTGACCGCGGACGGGAAAGAGATCTGGGTGGAAGTGTGGGCGGAGTTCACCGGCAAATACGGCTTCACCATCGTCGAGAAAAAGGCGATGGCCCAGGACATCGTCGCCACGGCTGAAGTTTTTTCCAACGACATACGTTCCACCGGACATGCCGCCATTTACGGCATCTATTTTGATAGCGGCAAGTCCGTGATCAAGCCCGAGTCTGATGCGGCGCTCGCCGAAATCGCCAAGTTGCTCAACAGTGATCCGGGCCTGAAACTCAACGTGGTGGGCCATACCGACAATGTCGGCCAAATGGATTCCAACATGAAGCTCTCCCAGGCGCGGGCCGAGGCAGTTGCCCAAGCGTTGATCACCAAGCACGGCATTGCCACCACGCGCCTGAAGGGCTATGGCGTTTCTTCCCTGGCGCCGGTGACGTCCAACGAGTCCGATGCGGGGCGCGCCAAGAACCGGCGCGTGGAGCTTGTCAAGCAGTGAACCGGTAAATGGGATCGGCACTATTTTTTCAAGTTAAACGCAAATGTAGAATTGGGGCATGACCAAGATTCCCGATCCGCACTTCGCCGAGCGTATTCATGCCAGCTTCGAGCGGCAACACGCGATGCAGCTTATTCAGGCGACACTGCCTGTCGTCGAGCACGGTCGCACCGAAATCCATCTGCCGCACTGGCAAGGCGTCGAGCAGCAGCACGGCTTTGTGCATGGCGGCGTGGTCGGCATGATTGCCGACTCGGCCGCGGGTTACGCGTCCATGACGATGGTTCCACCCAGCGCCACTGTACTGACGGTGGAGTACAAGATGAACCTGGTGGCTCCCGCCGATGGAGAGAAGCTGATCGCCCGTGGTCAGGTCGTCCGTGCCGGCCGTACGCTGATCGTCACCAAGGCAGAAGTTTTCGCCGTCAAGGAGGGCAAAGAAACCCTTTGTGCCCTGATGCAGCAAACGATCATGGTGATGCACGGGAAAGTGGAGAAGTAGGATCGTTGCGCTGGCATTGATGCGGTGACGCATACCCGGATCAGGAATACAAACCCTAGCACCGGCGAGCCTCTCCCGCCGTTTATGCCCGAAAAGGCGCACCAGTCCTTGAGTTTGCGGATTTAGTCCGCGCTCCTACTCCCCTGAACCCGGGTAGATCGTCCGCCCCCGACTGATCGTGCACCGCACCGTCGCGAAATTCGCCACATCCGCCGCCGGATCCGCGCCAAGCACCACGAGGTCCGCATCCAGCCCTGCCGCCACGCGACCGCGGCGGCCGCTTTCCTTCCAGCGCGCGGCAGGCGTCGTGGTGAGCGAGGCGAGTATCTGCATCGGCGACATGCCCGCCTTCGCCATGAGCAGGTACTCTTCGGCGGGATCAGCATCGTTCATGTAGCCGACGTCAGTGCCGAACAGCACCTGCCCACCCGCCGCGATGAAGGTCCTGACATGCGCCACCGATGCGTCCACCAGCCGCGCGGTGACCGCGGGCGGCGCGTTCTCCTTGCTCATTTCGTAGCCCATCAGTTTCAGCGTCGGGATGACGGACATGCCTTGCTGGATGGCCCGCTGGCGCAGCGCATCCGGCCACGGTGTCGCAACACCCAGGGTGGTATGTGCAAGGATGTCCACCCCGGCCGCGAGCGCTGCGTCCACGCCCGCGATATCGGTGGGATGCGCGATCACCAGCTTGCCGCGGCGATGGGTCTCGTCGGCGGCGGCGCGGGCGATGTCGGCAGGCATGCGCTGGATTTGCCTTGCCTGAGGTGTGGCGATGAAGAGCTTGGTCGCGTCGGCACCAGCGTCGAGATTTTCGCGCACCACTTTCAGGGCGGCGTCAATGCTCGCTGGCTGCGGCATGCTTTCGAGGAACTCGCGTGGAAAATTGTCCAGATAGATCGGGATGCCGTTGGGCGGGAACAGCGGCAGGCCCGCCGTGAGAATGCGCGGCCCGCGCACTTCACCCCAAACGCCGTCGCGTTCAATTCGCGCACGCAGGGCCAGTGTGTTGTCGCGGTCGGAGGCAATATCGACCACGGTCGAATAGCCGTAGCGCGTCAGCATCGTCACTAATTTTTTCGTCAGTTCATTTGCGGGCTGCGTGCCGGCGGCGTTCCAGGTCTCACCGATGAGATGCACGTGGCTGTTCTGGAATCCCGCCGTGATGATTCCGCCGCTGCACGTTGATTCGCGCGCGCCGGCCGGGATCGCGACCTTTCCCTTCTCGCCAACAGCCATGATCTTGTCGCCACGAATGACGACCACGCTTTCCTTGAGTAGCTCACGATCGGGGGCGATATATATTTTCGCGCCGCGCAGGAACCAGGTATCGGGCTCGCTCGCGGCACGCGCATTGACTACGGCAAGCAGCGCGGTCACGGGCGCGAGCAGGATCAACTTTGCGATGTGCGTACAGGTCATGTTCATTGGGCGCTCTCCGTGGCTTGATCGGCGATGTGTAAGGGTAGCGTGATTCTATCGAGTCAATGATGACACCGTGGCCAGCCTGCTCGCAGAAAAGGACAGTGCAAGTTCCGTGAGGGGCGGAACACGGAAGCTCTTAGTGAGCTGCTTCCAGCGTTCCTGAAATCTGCCACGCGGCGCGGCAAACATCCTCGTAGGACATTCCCTACCGCATAAGCCGCGCTCGTCCGATGCCTCCGGCGGCCCGGCACAATCATGATCGTAATGGATACACGATTGTATCGGCCCACAGGAGTCGCAAATGCATCGCAACGGCAAGCAACCCATCAAACAGGACGAGCTCACGCCCAGCCAACTCATCCTGCCGATCGAATCCGATCTGCTGGCGGGCGATCAGGAGCGCGACGAAGACAGCGACAGTGGCACGCACGACGTTGTGACCGGAACGCCAGAGTTCCTAGAGATTGCCAATGAAGAGAAAGGCCCGCGCGAAACGGCGCCGGCCGATGCCATAGAGGTGCTCGCCGTGGAACCGCCAGTGGCGAAGAACGCCAAGGAAGACCGCAAGTCGCGCATGAAAGACTCAGGGGCCGCGCCGAGAAAAGTCACGCGCGCGGGCGCGCATCCCCAGCCCGCCAAAAAACTTGCCGGCACGCTTCGCGCTGGCATCAAAAAACAGACGAGGCCATGAAATCAATTCACAAGACTGCCGCGCGGGCACTTGCCGGCCTCGCTGCGCTGGCTACGTGGGCGTACACCGCTCACGCCAACCCGCGCAAGTCCGACGCGGAATTCGCAAAGATGGATATCAACAGGGACGGTCGCGTTTCTTCCGATGAACATGCGGCTGGCGGCAAACAAATGTTCGACGCGATGGATGCGAACCATAACGGCAAGGTGACCGCTCTAGAAATGGATGCTGCGCATGAGCGCGTGACCGGCGCCCAAGCCAACAGGGCGGAGATGTCGGCCGCCGAGAAAATCAAAGTGATCGACAAAGATGGTGATGGGATTCTGTCGGCGGCAGAACACGCATCGGGCTCCCAAGCCATGTTCGAGAAAATGGATACGAACAAGGACGGCTATTTGAGCCGGGTTGAGCTTGCGGCAGGTCATGCAAACATGCTGAAGAAAACCTAGTCCTACTCCGGCTTGATATTCCCATCCTTGATAACTTTCGCCCACTTGGCGATTTCGCTCTTAACGGTAGAGGCAAGCGCGTCGGGCGTGCTGCCGGAAACTTCGATCCCCTGTTCGGCGAGCCTTTCCCGCACTTCCGGCATCAGCAGGACCGCATTCACTTCGCGATTTATCAGCGCAATGATTTCCGCGGGCGTGCCGGTCGGCGCGAACAGCGCGTAGGGCGCGATCGATTCGAAACCAGGCAACGTCTCCGCCACCGTCGGCAGATCCGGCAGCACCGGCGAGCGCTTGGCCGACGTCACGGCGAGTGCGCGCAGCTTTCCGGATTTGATGTGCGGCAGGTGTGGCGGCATGGAATCGAGCGACATCGACACCCGGCCGTCGATCAGGTCAGGCAGGAACAGCGCGGTGCCTTTGTACGGCACATGCACGATATCGATGCCCGCCATCTGCTTGAACATTTCCCCTGTGAGATGAATCAGCGCGCCGGTGCCCGAAGAGGCGAAGTTGAGCTGGCCGGGGTGCGACTTGGCGTAAGCGATCAGTTCCGGCACGGTTTTCACCGGCAGGCTATTCGTGATCACCAGCACGCTCGGGACATGGCCCACCATCGAGATGGGGGTGAGGTCGCGGCGGAAATCGTAGCCAAGGGTCTTGTAGTACGTCACCGAAATCGCGTGCGACGCGACCGAGCCCATCAGCAGAGTGTAGCCATCAGGCGCCGCCTTGGCCGCCGCTTCCGCGCCGATGTTCGCGCCCGCGCCCGGCTTGTTGTCGACGATCATCGTCTGGCCGAGTCGCGCACCGAGCTTTTCCGCCACCACTCGCGTGAGGATATCCGTGGCTCCGCCTGCGGGAAACGGGACGACGACGTGGATGGGTTTTGACGGATATCCGCCCGCGGACTTTGCGGGGTCTGTGACTGTGCGAGCTGCGGAAGAATGAACACGAACAGCAATGCAAATGCGGTGGCGGCAATTTGTTTCAGTTGTTTGCGCATGACGCGGTCCCCGTATCGATGTGTTTGCGCAACCACTATAGAGGCCGGGATTCCTTAAATCAAATGCGCCGGGTCTCCCTGCTGCCAGTCGCGTGCCGGATCAATTACTTTTGTTTCCCGCGCGACTCACCGCCATCTGTCTCCGGTCTTCTTCACGTAATTCGCCAGCACATAGGGCCACGGAATGACGATCGGGAAAATCACCCAACCCATCAGGCAGGCGTTGACCGACTCCCATGTGTCCGCGTCCATCTGCTGCGCAGACCACAACGGGAATGCAACGGCGATCAACCATATCGACTTCCAGACCAGCTCGAAAAGAAGCAGCGGCAACATTTGCAGCGGATAGCGAATTCCCAACGCTGCCAGGACCGATACGGCCGCGAGCAAGCTTGAGGCAGCGCGAGGCGTTGGGTCACCCGCGATCGCGTGGCTGACGATTCCTGGCCATATGGCGAATCCAAGCCCTACCAATATGAGCAGGTAAGTGGCTCTCAGCAGATACAAGCGAAACGTTGATACCTCAGCCATCGTGCGAGTCCCTTTCCTCTATAACGACGGAAAACTCCAGCGCTGGCGGTCCTCACAGGCCATTAGTGCCGTGCAACCCCCGCCAGATACGGCGTTTCAAAACCTGAGGCGACGGATTCAATCACCGAGTAGCAGCGTCACGCTACCAACACCTTCACATCCGGATACCCCAGCATCTTCAGGATGAAGTAGTTGGCGGCGGCGTCGCCAGGATCGTCTGCGACGCAAATGATTTCGGCATAACGCGGGAGCCCGGCTTTGACGAGGATGCTCCAGATATCTTTCGCTGCCTTCGGTGTTCCGTCGACATTCACCAGCTCGGTGTACGGCACGTGAATCATTTTTCCGTCCCGCACTTTGGCCGGCATCGCTTTGCCGGAAGCGATGTAGACCTTCGGATACGCGCCTTCCGTGCGCGACGGCTCGCCGGTCAGGATGCCGGGACGAACGTTGGCGGTATATGTGGTGGCCGGGAGGGCAAGATCCTGCGGCGATTTTCGCGGGCCGACGATGGTGGCTTCCTTGGTGAGCGTAAAACCGCCGAGCCCCCAGTCGTCCATGCCCTCGGCGAGGACAGAGATCTTTTTCTGTCCGAGCTTTTCCAGCATCAGGAACGCCAGTGCCGAACTTGTGTTCAATCCGCCATCGGAGACGATGACAGCCTCAAAGGCCGCATTGACGCCAGCGGCCCCCAGCATGTCGGCAAGTTTCTCTGGGGTGGCGAGGTGGCGCTTGAAGACATCGGCGGGAATGTTGACGGCGAACGGCACATGTCCCAGTTGGTAGGCCTCTGCCGGGCGCACATCCACAACGTTCAGTTTTGACACACCGAAGCTGCGCAGCATCGGGTTGCCCCATCCATTCAGCCAGTTTTTTTCGCGCATCATATTTGGCGCGTCGTACGTCCAGAACGGCAGCCCTCTGTCGTCACGCAGCCACTCCAACTGGGATTCCTTGTAGAGCTTGACCTTCGGGTAGTTCAGCAAAATCCTGGTGGCAAAAAACGGTACGCTGGCAGCAATGCCGCCGCCGCAGTGCGTGTACACCTGCTGTTCAGGTTTGATCCCCAGGTAGGTGAGCATTCGCTTGATCTCCCCGCTGGATTTGAACGTCTTGTCCGGGTTAAAGAAGTCCGCGCTGGGCGCCATGATGGCATTGGGGATATGGCCGGCGCGGTCGAAAAATTTGGCACCGCCAAAATGCTGATCGGGTTCGAGCGCCTCGACGAGCGCGTTGTTGACCGGGTCGCCGGAGGCCACCAGAAATTCCGGCAGCCGCACACGCACCTCTTCCCTCAGCGTCGCGACGCGAAATGTTCCCGTCTTCGGCGCCGGTGTGGCGTCTTTCGTGGCCGCGCCGCCCGCCGCCAGCCATTTCGCCATGCCGCCGTCGAGGACGAACATGTCCTCGGCGGGGAAGCCGTGATAGTAGAGGTCAAAGAAAAGGCTGGTCGCAAAGAAGGTGCCGCCCTGGTCGGTGAGGACGATCTTCTTGCCGGCGCTGACCCCCCAGGACTGGATGCGCCGCTCCATCTCTGCGGTGGAATTCTCGCGGCCACCGAAGCTGAACACATCGACATTAACCGCGCCGGGAATGTGCCTCGCCGCGTGCAACGGGGTCGGTGATGCATCCAGCAAAATAATATCGTCGCGATGGAGGTTCTTCTCGAGCCATTGAACGCTGACGAGATTGCCCGGGCGATCTTCGGCTGCCGCGGCCGGCTGCATCATGAACAGGCCACTCGCGATGAATACGAAAATCCAATAGCTCAGGTGCTTTGACATGTTGTGCTCCGGTTGCGTAATGGCCGTAACGTAGTCTTGCGGCAACGCCGGGAGCAAGCCCGATGTGATGAGCCACGGTTCAGGCGGACGGGGCACGATCCGCGCGGATAGGCCGCACGCCTGCGGACCGCGTTTACATCATTCGAAAATGATGAAGAAAGGTGCGGCTTACCGGCAACACATCCGCGCGATATTTCAGATGGATGTTGGCCGTCTCGTTATGACCGCGCAGGACCTGTTTGATCGCGCGAAGGTTAACCACCACCGAGCGGTGCACCTGCACAAACTGCTCGGCATCAAGCTGGTTGATGAGTTCCTTCAATGGCGTGCGCACCAGCCCCTCGGCAGGCTGGCCCGCCGGATCATGCCAGGCGACGAGCGTGTACTTGTCTTCCGAGCGCAGGAAATCGATCTCGTCAGCCGACACCAGGCGCAGCGCCTGCCCCACCGATACGCGCAGCCAGCGAAGCGACGTTGGTGCCGCATTCTTGAAAACCCGCGCCGCGAGTTGATCGAGCAAGGCGGCGGTATCGGGAATCTCCGGCGTGGCACGCAGTCGCTCCTTGAGGCGCGCCACGGTGTCCATCAGACGTGAAAGCTCTACCGGCTTCACCAGGTAATCGAGCGCGCCCTGGTCGAACGCCTGCACCGCGTACTGATCGTAAGCGGTGACGAACACGACATGCGCGCGGCGGCCGATGAAGCGCGCTGCTTCGATGCCGGACAAGCCGGGCATGTGCACGTCGAGAAAACAAATGTCGGGGTGCTGTGCCTCGAAACTCTCGACCGCCGCGCGGCCATTGCGCGCCTGCGCGACCACCTCCAGTTCGGGCCAGGTCTGCGCAAGCAGGCGCGTGAGCGATTCGCGCAGCAGTGGTTCATCATCAGCAATCATCGCCGTGGGGCGCCGCGCGGTCACGACCTCCGTCATGGCGCATCCTTTCGCGCGGGGAAATCGATTTCGGCACGCACGCCGTGTGGCGAGATTTCGCTGAGCGTAACGTGGGCATCGCCGTCGAAGGCCAACTGCAAGCGCTCCCGCAAGTTGGCAAGCCCGGTGCCCAGCCCTTCGCTGCCACGGGCAAGGCCCATGCCGGTATCGCGCACTTCAGCATGGCCGCGCCCATTGATGATGGTCACGCGCACATCGATGCGTCCGCCCTCCTCGGTCGGATCGATGCCGTGACGCATGGCATTTTCGACCAGGGTCAACAGCGTCATCGGCGGGCACACCAGCGTTCGCGCGTCGTCGTCGGCTTCAACGCTGAATTGCAGGCGATCGGGCATGCGCATTTGCATCACGTCCAGATACGCCTGCACCAGTTCGAGCTCCTGACCCATCGTGCTGGAGGGCTGATTGAGGCGCGGCACCGCGGCGCGCAAGTAAGCGATCAGGCTCTCCAGCACCGGCGCTGCGCGCGGCGAACCCGTGCTGACCAGTTCGCGTACGTTCGCGAGGGTATTAAACAGAAAATGCGGCGCGACCTGCGCTTGCAGCAATCGCAGGCGCGCATCGAGCGCATTGCGATCGTACTCGCTGCGCGCGAGTTCAAATGTCAAGGCGAGCTTGTGCGCCTCGTCCTTGATTTGCCGAAGCAACGCCGCAACGGCAATCCACGGCGAGACCAGCAGCCCCAGTGCGGTCATGATGCTGAATCCGAACATGCGATTCTGGTTCTGCCACCAGTGCGCCGGGTCCCCTATCGTGGTGATTGCGTAGGCGATCGCGGTACTGATCGGAACTGCCACGGCCACCGCGAACACTTGCAGCGCCCAGCGCGAAATCCACGCGGGCAGGTGTATGGGCGAGCGCTCGAACAACCCGAAGGCAAGCAATACCACACAGCCGATGAACAGCACGCGACCGACAAGGACGGCATAGGACGCCTGCCATGTCGCGAGTATCGGCAGGTGCAATAAGAAGCACGTTATCAGCATGACTTTCATGCGCCGCCAATGGAACACGCGCGCAAGGTCGTGGCGGATGGGCGTGGCGTCTATGAATGTCATCGTGACAAGATACCAGCGCGGCGCGGCGAATCAAAATCGCGGGCAGCATCGCAACAATAGGCGCCACTATGAAGCATCACGACACGGCCCTGCCGCCAGGGTCGCTCGTCGGCGCCGGGCGTCGTTAGATGGCGGTTGACGGCCTCTCGTCGGAAACGGATCAAACTGGATCGGACGCCTGTTTCCGCGCTACTACTGTTGAACGGTCAATTCAGAGACTATTTGTGCCGAGAGATGCTGAAATGCGTTGTTCAACGATTGATCAATGAAATCGTTTTGTGCGTCGATCCACGCGGCATAGCTGCCGGGCGGGCCGGCATATTCAAAGCGCTTCTGATTACGTGCCTTGCCCGCCGCGTTGGCCGACACCAGAACGCTCATCATTAATGCGGTCTGCTCCGCGCGGGACGTATCGACAAAAAGAGTTTCAACGTCAACTTCAACCAACAGCGTGTCGCGAGGAAGAGCGGGGTCCTGGTCGCGAATCCCAGCAGAAACAAGAAAAACACCCGCATTGGCGAGCCTGTCCAGACATTTGTGGCTCAGAAGCCGCGCCAATGCTGGTGTTTCACTGCCAGTTATGCCCCGGTCACTAAAGGCGTCAATACCTGAGTTGCTGGGGTGAATTGTTTCCAACCTGCTATAGTTTTTCCCTGCCACTTGTGAAGCCGTCACGATGCGCCGACTCGCCCTGCTCACCGCACTTTGCCTGACGTTTCCCCTCCACGCCTTCGACTTGCAAGGCCACCGCGGTGCGCGCGGATTGTTGCCGGAAAATACGCTGCCCGCGTTTCAGAAGGCAATCGACCTCGGCGTCGATACCATTGAATGCGACATGGCGATCACGAAGGACGGCGTGGTGGTGATCCATCATGACCTGTACCTCAACCCGGACACCACGCGCGGCCCCGATGGAAACTGGCTGGGCGAGAAGAACCCCGCCATCAGCGAGCTCACCTTTGCCGAGCTGCAGAAGTACGACGTCGGCCGCCTGAAGCCCGGCACCGAATACGCGAAGACGTTCAAGGACCAGCAGCCGGTCGATGGCACGCGCATCCCGAAGCTTTCCGATCTCTTCGATCTGGTGAAAAAATCCGGCAATACAAAGATCGGGTTTGACTGCGAGACAAAGGTTTCCCCCGCGGATCGCGCGGCCACACGGCCGCCGGAGGAATTCGCCCGCATGGCCATCGCCGAAATTCGCAAGGCCGGGATGGCGACGCGAACAATGGTGCAATCGTTCGACTGGAGCACGCTGCAGGCGATTCAGAAAGAGGCGCCGGAAATCCGCACGATGTATTTGTCTTCTCCGCGCACGCTTGCCCTCGCGGCAGACGGCACTCCGTCACCGTGGCTTGCCGGCTTCAACCCCGAGCGGTTCGCGGGCTCAGTACCCAAGGCGATCAAGGCCGCAAACGGAAAGATCTGGGCGCCAAACCAGACTTTTCTCACGCCAGCCATGTTGGCCGAGGCGCGGTCAATGGGGATCATCGTCATTCCGTGGACCGTCAATGACCCGGCAATGATGAACAAGTTGCTGGACATGGGCGTGGACGGCATCATTTCCGACCGGCCGGACCTCGTGCAAATCGAGCTGAAGAAACGCAAGTAACGAACGCCGGGGACACCACGTGCAGGCAAGTTGCTCCCGTCCCCAAGTGCGAACATGATGGTCAAAATAGACAAGCTCGCCTGGCTGCACATCCAGGACAAGCGGCTTCTCGGCGCCCGGTCCAAAGGCAAATCGGCCTGGTACATGCCGGGTGGAAAGCGGGAAATCGGCGAGAGCGATGCGCAGGCACTGATCCGCGAAGTCAGGGAAGAACTTTCGGTGGAACTTGCGCCGGCGAGCCTCGAATACGCCGGTGTATTCGAGGCGCAAGCGGATGGCGAGCCCGTGGGAACGCAAGTCCGGATGACCTGCTATTTCGCGGACTTTACCGGCACAATAAAAGCTGCCGCGGAAATTGAAGAAGTGGCGTGGCTCACCAGCCGCGACAAATTGAGGTGCTCGGCGAATGCCCGGCAAGTGCTGGACTGGCTGAAGTCGGAAGGCCGCATCGAATGAAGTCCTATGAATGGATTTTGTTCGATGCCGATGACACGCTGTTTCACTTCGATGCGTTCAGCGGATTGCAACTCATGTTCTCGCGCCACGGCGTTGAATTTGCCGAGCATGACTATCACGCGTATCAAGCAGTCAACAAGCCACTTTGGATCGAATACCAGAGCGGCCGCATCGACGCGCAGCAATTGCAGCGCGAACGCTTCCAGCTGTGGGCCGACAAATTGCAAATTGCTGCAAACGAACTGAACAGCGCGTACCTGACGACGATGGCTGAAATTTGCACGCCGCTCGATGGCGCGGTCAGCCTGCTGGGGGCGCTGCGCGGCGAAGCCAGGCTGGGCATCATCACCAACGGGTTTACCGAACTGCAGGAAGCGCGGCTGGCACGTACCGGGCTGGCGCATCACTTCGACGTGCTGGTGATCTCGGAACAGGTCGGCATGACCAAGCCTCACCGCGAAATTTTCGACCACGCGCTCGCACTCATGGGCGATCCCGCGCGAGATCGCGTGCTGATGGTGGGCGACAACCCGGATTCGGATATTCTGGGCGGGATCAATGCGGGACTGGATACGTGCTGGGTGAATGCCGATGGCAGGGCGGCCCCGGCGGATTTGACGCCGACTTATGAAGTGACGTCGCTGGCCGAGCTCGAACGGCTGTTGCTTGCAGCAAGGTACTGACCATTGAACGCGGGCGCGCCGCTGGCTGATGGAAGCGACGCGGCGACTAGTCAACCGCCAGCGACGTCGATCGCCTCGAGCTCCTCCGCGATCATATCGGAATCCACCGGACGCACCAGCCTGGATTTTTCCATTCCATCATGCAGAAAAATCAGCGTAGGCCAGAGCTTCACCTTGAAGGAGCGCCCCAGCGGGCGGCCAGGGCCGTCGGCAATCTTGATGTGATGCACGCCGGGATGTTTCTCAAGGGCAACCGCGATCAGCGCCTGCGCGGCACGGCAATGACCGCACCACGGACTGCCGAATTCAATCATGACAGGGTCTTTCCGGGCATCGATTTCGGCGCGACCGGGTTCCACGTCTGCGTAGTTTTCATTCATCATCGCATTCACCGATGAGTGAGTCCGGCTTTTCACCCGCCAACTATTCGGCAACGCACAAACAATGCGTATACGCGGCAAACGGGTTGCCGCTGCTCTTCGCCTGATCGGCCGCTTCCAGGATCCACGCAAGATCGCGCCGCACCTCACGCGCAACGTCGGGAAGCGCCGCGAGTGGCAGGACATTGTTGGCCGCATTGCCCACCATCGTCTGGATCCACGCTTCCAGTTGCGCGCCGCCCAACTGCGATATCAGCTTCTCGAAAGGCGTGCGTTCCGTCTCGACGTAAATCACGCGTGCATCATCACCGAGCTTGGCTTTGGCGGCTGCCGACTTGATTGCATCGCCAAAGCTGCCGGTGCGGTCAATCAAGCCGCGTTCCCTCGCTTGATTGCCGGTCCATACCCGGCCTTGTCCGACGTCGTTGATTTTCTCCGGCGTGGTCTTGCGGGCGACCGCCGCTTTACCCGTGAATTCCGTGTAGATGTTGCCAATCGCGGCTTGCACCAATTGCGCAAATCGCGGATCGAGGCCGTGCCGCGGATCGTAGGCGCCGCCCAGCCATGTGGTGGTCACGCCGCCGGTCGCAATCGATAGCTTTTCCATCGCCTTTTCACCGGTTGGAAGCATGGCAATTACGCCGATGGATCCGGTAATGGTGGCCGGGTCGGCGATGGTTTCATCCGCGGCCATCGAGATCCAGTAACCGCCCGAAGCCGCGACATTTCCCATCGATACCACCACCGGCTTGCCCGCGATGCGCGTGAGTTCGAGCTCACGGCGAATCAATTCCGAACCAAACGCGCTTCCGCCGGGCGAGTTCACGCGCAATACCAGCGCCTTCACCTTGTCGTCGTCGCGTGCCTTGCGAATCAGTTCGGCCGTCGAGCGGCCGCCAATGCGCCCGGGTGGCGCAATACCGTCGCTGATTTCCCCCTCGGCAACGACGACGGCGATGGCGTCATCACCGCGTTTCGGCTTGAGCGTCCCAAGGTAAGCGTTAAACGAAACCTGGCGGAAAGTTTTGTTTTCTTCGTCCTTTGCGCCACGCTGAATCATCAATTCGCGAAATTCATCGCGCGTTTTCAGGCCGTCGACCAGCCGGCTTTCAAGTGCAAGTTTTCCCGGGTTGCCATTGACCACGGCAAAGCGTTGCGTGATTTCCTCGATGCCTTTGTTGATGGCGCCAGCGGGCAACTTGCGCGCCTTCTCAACAGCGCCCGTATAGGTCGCCCACAAGTCGTTGTACAAAAACGTGTCGGCTTCAATGGTCGCTTTCGAGGGCGCGTTGCTGGTGTAAGGCTCGCCGAAACTCTTGTAGGTACCGACGCGCAGGACATTGGCCTGGATGCCGAGCCGGTCCAGTGCGTCCTTGTAGTAATTGCGGTAGCGTCCATAGCCCTCCAGCATGACCACACCCATCGGATGCATGAAAACTTCATTGGCATGCGCGGCCAGATAGTAAGAACGCTGGTTGAAGTGGCCGCCCCACGCAATAACCTGTTTGCCAGCATCCTTGAACCGCTCAAGCGCGCTGGCCACCTCGTGCAACGATGCCGGGCCACTGCCGTCAAATTCATCGAGGGTCAGCACCACGCGTTCGATGCGCGAATCCTTGGCTGCCGCATCGAGTACTGCGAGCACATCACGCAATTGCGTTGGTTCTTTCGTGCCGCCCTGCACTTCGCTCAGGAGCTGCTCACGCGTGCTGCCCGAGCGCTGCTCCACCAGTTTTCCGGTGAGGCCAAGCACCAGCACGGTTTTTTTCATCAATTCTGGGGCTTCCTTGAAAATCACGGCAATGATGAAGGCTAGGACAATGAGAAAGATGAGGTTAAAAAACACGCGGCGGCTTGTGTCGAGCGCCGACCAGAAACCGCTGAAGACGCGACGCAACAATCCAGGGACGGATGACATGGATACTCCAGAAAACATAAGGGCCAACTGCAATGATACCGGCGTTGCAGCCGGGACCTGACTTGACCGCCACTCGCAAGTCAGTTTTTTTCGCGGCCGTGAATGGCCGGTGTCCAGGGCGGCGTTCCCGCGCGGGCGGAAATTCCGTGTGATTAGCCGGCGACCAAGAATGTGTAGCCGAATTTACTGCCTAAGGTGTAAGCGCGGAGGTTTGATATGCGGACAAAAAGGCATCGCAGGGCTAGCGCCAATCGACTTTGCCGAACCCGTCCTGACCCATGAATGTGTAGAAGATGCCGATGGTTCCCCGCGACTGGGTTCGGCTGCCGAGGTCGGGATAGGTCGCATCGCGGCGGTTTCCCAGGTACTTGATGGTGATGGCATGGCGGCGACTGATGCGCTGCGTGAATGATGCATCCACGCGAAAGATGTTGTCATGTCCCCCGCGGTCGGCAGCGCCAACGTTGCTCACGAAGTATTCGCGCGCGGTCAGGTCAAGTGACGCGCTGTCGGCATAAATCAGGCGCATCGCGAACAGTGCCTGCGGCGCCACGCCGTAGTGGTATTCGCGGTCGGTTGCATCGCCGCGCGTGGTGCCGACAGCGGCGTAACCCACGCCAAGGAGTCCCGTGCCCTGCACCGCAAACGAATCAGACAGCCGCCATTGCGCGGTGGTGCCCACCGACAACGCCGAACTTGATACGCGGAATATTTGTGGCGCCATATAGTCGTAGCTGCCGTACAGCCCCCAGATTCCCCGGTATTTCTCACCTGCCTCATAGTCCTTGCCCACCAGCAGTCCGCGCGTAAAGAGGCTCTCGAATCCATTGGCGCTCGAGGCGGTCGCCTGCAGATTGAAATAATCGAATGGACGCGCATATGTGTAGCCAGGCTTTCCCGGTAACCCGTAGTCGATGGAAAAATCGGTAAGCGCTTCGTTGCGCCGGAGCTTCGTGGTCGACGTGCCCTGGTCGTTTTTTGCCGTACCGCTGAAGCCGACTTGTATGCGGCTGTAGTAGGCGGGATCGTGGCCGGGAAAGATCTCTCGGTTGTGAAAGATGAAACGATTGATACCCATTGACGGGGTAATGGCCGTGGAGACAATTTCGCGCCAAAGCGGCGGCGAACTTCCACCATGCTCGAGCATCAGGCTGGACAAGCGAAAAAGTGCCTCGCCCAGAAAGGTCCCGCCGATACCGGAGGCGATCTGGTCGTTTCGTGACGGCGGTGTCGTCTCCCCTGCGATCTCCCAGAATGCGCTGCCCGCAAACGTGTAGGCGAGCGACTCCCAGTAACTGAGTCCGGAGGTCCGCGCGAACCGGTGGTAGATCGAGCCTTGATACGGATGTCCCAGCTGATTTACGCCAAACGGGTCGTTATCGACCGCCCAGCTACGTCGCAAATTGCGCCGGATCGACGACATGTTGCTTTTGTATTCATCGCTGATGTACCGCCGGTTGTACTGGTTCAGCAGGACGTCAAAACCGACGATCGCGAGTGCCGGAAACACATAGTTCTTGCGAGCCGCCACATCGGCCGAGAAGTCGGGCGGGGGTTTCCGGGTCGCGCTTGCGGGGGCGTCGGTCGTAGCGGCGGTCGTGGCAGATACGGGTGGCGTCAGCGTGGTCGTCGTCTCGCGTGTTTCAGCGCGTGCGCCACACATTGCCGCGAGACCAAGCATGAAAACAGCGCCGAAACGCGCTGCCTGGCACATAAAGGTGCGCTGTGAAGCATTCGCACCAGGTGCGGAAAGGGAGTCAGGAAATCGCATCCGCCGATTCTGTTCGAATTGGGGCCGGCTCTCCGTGCGTTAGCGAACACTTAAGCGGCCAGTTTGAAGTCTTTCGGGCTGTTTCCGCCTATCGGCACGCTGCCGGCAGCGACCAAATTTGAAGAAAGGCGCGCGCGACGAAAATTGAATCGTCGATTGCAACGTTCAGATTGCCGGATTCGTTACAGTATTGGAAATTTCTTGCCGGCATTGCGCAAAACAATTCTTCAGCGCAAGTTGGCATTGCCTTCGACATTGCGGCGCATTTCAATACGCACGTTGGTCAGCTTGATCGCGATGGGCTGGATGGGCACCACCGTCAGCTCATAGTCGCCTGCCTCCGCGACCTTTGCGGTCAACATGTTCTTCAGGATGTACGGCGCGCCGGGCTGTCCGTCGACGTCGCCTGCATAATTGATATTGAATTTGCTCGCCGCCACTTCGCGCCGGTTAAACGTCAACGTGGCGAGGTAGCTGTTCCACTTGCCCGCCTTGGTACCGTCAATGCCATGTTCCGCGCGGATGTTGACCGCCACCGGCGACATCTGCGGCGTGAGGGATAATTTGACCGGTCCATAGCCTCCGTTTGCCGATTCGGTCACCGGCTCGGAATGCATTTTGTCGCCGGTGGCGACACCGTCACAACCGGCAAACGTCGCGATCAGCAGGACGCAGGCAGCTACGGAAATGCGCTTTGTCATTTGGCGAATCCTTCTGAACTTGTTGCATTGCAGATACACGAAAATACCAAAACACCAGCATTGGCGGGGCTTTCGAGCCGTTTATGCCGCAACTGCCGCACCAGTGCTGGCGTTTCACTTTTCAGCAAGATAGCAGAAAACACCTTGCTGCCAGCCTCTACTTTCCGGCCTTCGGCAAATCCAGCATCGCGCCATACACCAGCGCGCCAACCTGCTCGCGATAGTACTTGCGGATTTCACCCGGCGCGACGGTGCCGTAAACCACCACCAGCCGCTCTTTCGGGTCCGCCCAGAACGCGGTGCCATTGGCGCCATTCCAGGTGTAATCACCAGCCGTGCCGGGTGTGGCGGCGAGGCCGTCATGCAATCGCACCGCGACAGCGAGGCCGAAACCATAGCCGTCCCGGTGCGGCTCGGTGCCCGCGACGTTGTTCTTGATATTCGCCCCGAGGTGATCGCTGGTCATCGCGCGCACCGTCTTCGGGCTCAGCACGCGCTTGCCGTCGATGACGCCGCCGTTCAACAGCATCTGGCCGAACCGCAGGTAATCGCCGACGGTGCTGAACGCACACGAACCGGCGCAATCAAATTTGACCGGCTTGTCGAGAATCGAGATGTTCTGGTCGCGGCCGGAGATCGGATCTTTCGGCAATGGGCGGGCGAGACGCTTGCGTTTCTCCGTCGGAACATTGAACGTGGTGTCTGGCATACCGACCTTGTCCCACACCGCCGTTTGCAGATAATCACCGAGGCGTTTGCCGCTGACCTTCTCGATGACCAGACCGAGCACATCGGTGGAAAAACCGTAATCCCACACGGTGCCGGGTTGATACATAAGCGGCGTGGCGCCGAGTTTGGCCACGAATTCATCGGCCGAATATTGCGCGGCGGCGGGCGCCGAACCGGCCGGATAAAGTTTATGTACCGGCGTGGTGCCGCGCCCACCATAGGTAATTCCCGAGGTGTGTCGGTAAAGATCATGGATGTAGATCGGATTGGCCGGCTCGAGTTTGATCTCGCCATCGGGCCCGGCGACGCCGACATTCATCTTGGCGAACGCCGGCAGATATTCGCTCAATCGCGATTTCAACGGCAATCGTCCTTCCTCGTTTAACGTAAGGCCACCGACTGCGGCCATCACCTTGGTCATGGAGGCAAGATTGAAGATCGCGTCGAGCGGCATCGCCTCTCCGGTCGATTTGTTGAGTGCACCGTAGGCTTTGTAATGCACCAGCTTGCCGTCGCGGGCGATGGCAATCACGGCGCCGGGCACGCGATCGGCGGCGATCTCACGAGCAAAGAACTGATCGATGCGCGCCAGGCCTTCTTTGGAAAATCCGGCTTTCTCCGGCGCGGTGACCGGCAGCGGTGTGGCGGCGCCTGCGGCAATTGATGCGAGCATCGTGCTCAGTGCAAGACAGACTTTCAGGACTCTCGATTTGCGCATGAATTCTTTCTCCCTATTGCTTTTGTTGGACAGCATCAGTTATCCGATGAATGTGGATAGTGTAGCGCCGGGCGCGAAAAGCGACCAGCGCGTACGCGGGACAGGAACACGTTGCAGAAACGCGCTATGACTTCAGCCGATTCAATTCCAGCCTTTCATCCACCAGCGAGACGATCTCGTCAATGACATCGTTGCGCTTGCCTTTCTGCGCGGCGATGGATTGCACCAGCCGATCCACTCGCTCGATATGGTGTGCGCCGCCGAACAGCGCGCGCGCGGCCGAGGATGGGTTGGCGAGTCCCAACGCGGCGTTGGCGTATTTTTCGAATGGCACCAGATCGCTTTCGGCCGCTCCCAGCGAGATGCACAATTCGGCTACCCACTTGTAGACCGCGCGCGACTCCTCGATGTTGCCATGCACCGCTTCCTTGATGGGCCGCATCGCGTCCTTCTGGATGCAACGGTAGTTGCCGGCCATCAGCATGCTCCACTTGGCGAGCGGCACGAATACGGATTCGTGCACTTTCAGCTTCACCGGTAATTCGATCAACTCCGCGCCGGTATTGAATCGCACGGCGTCGATGTCGGCCGCCAACTTGTGCAACATGGCGGTGTGAGCGTCCGAGACGAAACGCGCGGCCTTGAAGTTGGTGGGCAGACGCACTTGCAGCACATTGATCTTTTCGTCGGGTGGGCGAAACGCCTGCGGGTCCGGACTGCATAGCGTCATCAGCGAAATATCAAAGTTGTCCCAGACGGCGGGATCGGTGTAGCACGCGCGGCAGGCAGCCGCCGATACACCGGGGATACGTGCCAGGTACGGCAGTGGCGGCATATTCATGATCGACATGCACGGCACGCGCGATCGCGCGACACGGTCGAGCAATTCGCGAACGCCGGGCGAACCATACTGTGGTTCCTGCATGGCGAGTGCGATCAGATCGAAAGCGGCGGGATCGACCACATCCGGCCCGGCCGCCGAAAGCTTGCCTGGTGTCGTTCGCGAATCAATTTCAACCAAATCCGCGCGACCCTTCACCGGCAATCGCACGCGCGCGCCTTCGAGATTGAACAAGTCGACTTCGGCCGGCAGCCCGACCAGCGTCACGTTGTGACCGGCCAGCAGCAGCTTGGCGCCCAGCAACGAACCGTAGGACGCGCCCATGACAAGAACCTCATAGCCCATGATTTTTCTCCTCCGGGAGGGTAATTGGGCAGCCGGCATTGATGCCTTGTTGGATTGTTGCCGCGTGATTTTGTGCGCGGTTCGTGGTGTGCAGCCGGTTGTGTATCGACCATGGTAGTGAGGCGCGCGCGTCAGGACAATCCGAACAAACTAGAAAGTGGCTGATACTCTTCAGTAGAAAAGTCGCGCCACCGGTCGAAATGGCCGAGCACTTCCGGCGTCATGCGGCCGCAAGAAACGCGCATCTTGCCGGCAACAGGCGAACGTGGTTTGCACGCGCCCGGTGTCACCAGCCTCCGGCTGAATCGTTGGCAGGAAGCCTGTTCAGCGCGCGGGCAGTTCCATTAAACAATGGTTCCCGGATTAAAGATTTCTGCCGGCGCGCCGAAAATTCATTGACTAGCGGTGAATGCAAGGAAAACCGGGGTCGCAATGCAACATGGTGAAATGAAAAATCTGGAAGGCTGGGTGGCGTTTCTGACGCGGGCGGACATTCCTGTGTTGAAGACAACCGCCCGAGACCTGACGGCATGGCGCGAGGACGACGAGAACATCAGCGCGCGAAGCATATCCGAGATCATTGCGCGCGATCCCATGATGACGGTCAAGTTGTTGCGCTATCTGCAGCACCACAAGCGTAGCAAGCAAGAGCACGAGGTGATGGAAGTTGAGCAGGCGATGTTGATGCTCGGCGTCGATGCGTTTTTCACCAAGCTGCCGCCGGAGCCATTGACTGACGAAATGCTGCGGGCGCATACCGCCGCACTGGTGAGTCTGTTGCGCGTGGTGCGCCGTGCGCAACACGCGTCGGCGTACGCATTGGATTGGGCATTGCGCCTTCGCGACCTGCACTTTGAAGAAGTGCGCATTGCGGCATTGCTGCACGATCTCGCCGAATTGCTCATGTGGTGTTTTGCGCCGGTCGAGATGCTCAAAATACACGCCATGAAACAGCAGGACAAGAGCCTGCGCAGCCACGATGCACAAACACAGGTGCTGGGATTTTCACTGGTCGAGTTGCAGTCGGCGCTGACGCGCGAATGGGGTCTGCCGAAATTATTGCTTACGCTGATGGATGACAAGTGCGCCGATCAGGAACGTGTGCGCAACGTGGTGCTGGCCGTCAACCTTGCGCGCCATCTCGCCAATGGCTGGGACGATGCCGCCTTGCCCGATGATTACAAAGATATCGGCCAGCTACTTGGCATGCCACCGGACAATGTCATGATCATGATCGGGACCGAAGAAGACACTGTTTGCGACGTGGTCTCGCCGCATTTCTGATTTTTCGCGCGTCAATCATGCCGTGGATCGAACGGGTCCAATTGCCAGTGGCAAATACGTCGGACTCCTTGTCCGGCGTGCGTTTTCAGCCAATATCGCCCTGAACGCCGCGCCAGTGCTTGACTTCTAATTCTTGGTCGCACATAAAGCTCTCCTGCGCGCGCCGCCGTCGCCCGCCACGCGTCGCAGATGATGTCAAAATACACAGACATTCATTATGCGGAATCCATGTATGGTTTATCTCATCGCAGGGCTGGTGTTGTTCCTCGGCGTGCATTCGGTCCGCATCTTCGCCGACGACTGGCGCACGGCGCGTATCGCCGGAATGGGCGCGGGTGCCTGGAAAGCGCTCTACGCGGTGGTCTCGATCATCGGATTCATTCTGATCGTGCACGGTTATGGATTGTCGCGGCAGACACCGATCAACTTGTGGATGCCACCTGTTTGGACGCGGCACGTTACCGCTCTTTTGACGCTACCCATTTTTGTCATGCTCGCGGCGGCATATGTGCCGGGCACGCACATCAAGGCCGCGCTCAAACACCCGATGATGCTGGCTGTGAAGCTTTGGGCGTTCGCGCACCTCCTGTCGAATGGCCGGCTTGATGATGTGTTGTTGTTTGGCGGATTTGCACTGTGGGCCGCGCTGGCATTTCGCGCCGCGCGCCAGCGTGACCGGAAGTCAGGCGTGGCGTATCAGGCCACCGGGTTTTCGCGTGATGTCATCGTCGTTGTCATTGGTCTCGCCGTTTGGATGGCGTTTGCGTTCAGTCTGCACGGCATGCTGATTGGCGTACGGCCTTTTGGATAATCCTGGTAGCAGAAAATGATCGCAACCCATCATCGTCACGGCCGGGTCCCGCATCATTTGATGGGGCAAGGGGCGGCATCTTGCTCGGGGCCTTTCAGCCCCCCCCCCCCCCCCCCCCCCCCCCCCCCACGGCGGTCTCGATCGCGGCCCAAAAGCAGGGCGCGGGGGGCGGGGGGGGCGAGGCACACCGCGCGTTGCAGGCCGTGGGGCAGTGCCAGCCCGGGAGTCGGATAAGTAAAAAAACAAGGGACAGTGCATGCGCCATCCCTTGCTGTTTTGTCTGCCCGATCTTAATGAGGCGGGCGTAAATCTGTTTCTAGAGGTTCTTCGTATCGTGGCACGCTGCGCCACATTTGTTGGTGTAGGGAATCGGCATGGCCGCGCCCGGTGCGACGCCTTTCACGCCCTTGTTGTCCTTGCGCGGAACATCGTAGACGTGTGAGCTGATGTCATTGACCCAGTAGTTCTTGCCGTCCTTGCCATCCATGCCCTTGCCGAAGCCGGCGCCGGTCTGCGCGGTCTTGCTGTTGTGACAATCGATGCAGGTAATCTTGCTTGCATCGACCGTGCACTTTGCTTTTTCCGCCAGATGTTTCTTCATGTCGTTGCTGCCCTTGTGGCAGGACGTGCAAACCTCGGAAGTCTTCGGATCGTGCTTCAACTGATGGAGGGATTTGCCGTTTCCATGCGTATCGTGGCAGTCCGAGCAAGCCACCAGTTGGCTGCCGTTGCGGTACTTCTTGGCCTTGATCAAATCCGAGTAGGGCTGATGGTGGCTCTTGGAATGCAAACCATCCGCCCAAAAATCTTTTTCGCCACCATCTGGCCGGGTGGTGTATTCCTTGATGAATCTATTGCGCGAGGTGCCCGGCAACATCATCTTGTTATCCTTGTTGACCGGCTGGTCGTTGTTCAGGAAGCCCTGGGGTCGGCTGTGACACTGCCCGCATAGCACATCGGCGCGTTCCGCGGACAGCTTGTTGGGACTGACAATGGTGGCAGGCATGTCGATCTCTTTCGCCTTGTCATGCACGGAGCCGGGCCCGTGGCAGGTTTCGCAACCCAGGTTCAGCTCATTGGGCTTGCCGTCGCCATCGATGTCCATCTCACCATTACGATCATTGGCTGAGCCGGCGATGTAATCGCCATTCGCTTTCTTCGTCAGCGTATAGCCGGCGTAATGGCAGGACGCACATTCCTTGTCAAAGGACTTGCCCACCGGAGGATCGGTCAGCTTTGCGGTCTGTTCATTGAAGAACCAGTCGGCGTGGTAATCGCGCCAGGGCTTGCGGCTGCGGTCGGCAAAACTGTCGTCGCCGTTCTGGTTGAACTGCACGAACGGGAACAGGTTGGCACCAACACGAACCAGGTAGCGCTGCTTGTACAGGCCGCCTCCGTAGGTCATATCCACCGAGTAGATGCGGGCCGGGTCCTTGGGATCCTTCACGTTTTCGGCGCGGAACCTGAGGTTGCCGCCATTATCCTTGTAGAAGGTTGCTGTAAAACTCACGCTGGACGCATCGGCGGGGGCCTTGGTGCTGATCTGGTATTTGTCGAACCCACGCGCCTTGTCGTAGCCATAGAACCAGAACTTGGTGCCGGCCATGAGCTTGTCGAGGCCCTTGTTGAATTCCGGGAAGCGGGAGAAGTCCTGCAGCTTGCTTTGCTTGCCGATGACCGTCATGCCCAGCCGGTGCAGGGGTTTTGGTGAAGTGTTTTTGATTCTCGTGGCACTCGATACAGGCCGAGCTGCCGATATAGGTGGCATTCGGTGGAACGTTGCCGGAAATCTTGATCAGCATGGGTGCGGCACCCAGTTCATCGGTGCCGAAAGCCTTTCGCGATTTGTCCCCGCCCGGCAGGTACTTGCTGGTGGCCGGTTCCACATAAACGAAGTATTTGCCGCCCGGCACGTTGGCAAAGCTGAACTCGCCCTTGGCGTTGGTTTTCGCATTCAGGTAGCGCCCGCGGTTGGCGGCCAGGTTGTCTTCCAGCGGTTCGTCATTCGTGGCGTCCGCCTTGACCTCGATCGGCGTCTTACCCATCGCCGCCACGTCGATCGACGGAATCAGCCAGACCGTGGCGTCGGCCACCTTGAGGAAAGTTTCCTTGCTGCCGTCTTCAACCACACCCTTGAACGGCATATTCGGATAGCTCTTTTCGCCGGTTAGCGTGCAGCCGTACATGATCAGGCCCAAACCCAATGCGAGCAATCCCGCGATAAATCTCTTCTTCATGACCTTCTCCCCAAGTGAAAAGCCGACAATACGTGCAGATACTATCCCCCGCCCCGCGCCGACTTGTTTGATTTGCATCAAACCGGTGGCACAAGTTCGGCCCTTGAGCTAATTTCGGCGCCGAAGTCAATGTGCTCCCGAGTGCCACGCAGGACAAAGACGCTATTTGTCGCGGAAGTACTTACACTACACGCATGCCCCTGGACTTCAATTCGCATTCACTCTTGGCCGTTTGCATCGCACTCGGCATTGGCCTGCTCATCGGCGCCGAGCGTGAGCGGCGCAAAGGCGAGGGACCGGCGCGCGCGCCCGCGGGTATCCGTACCTTTGCCGTCGCCTCGCTCACGGGCGTGGTCGCCATGCTGCTGGGCGATGTGTTGTTGATGGCCGTTGCGGCATTGCTGGTGGGTGCGTTTGCGCTGCTGGCTTATCGCCGGGCAAGCACGGACGACCCGGGCATGACGACCGAGATCGCGCTGGTCCTGACATGCTTCATCGGCGGGCTCGCCGCGCGTGAACCGCTGCTCGCCGCCGGGCTTGGCGTTGCGCTGGCGGGTTTGCTGGCGGCGCGTGATCGCCTGCACCACTTTGTAAGCGGGGTGCTGAGCGAACGTGAATTGCACGATGCATTGCTGTTTTGCGCGGCCGCATTGATCGCACTGCCGCTGGCGCCCGATCGTTTTCTCGGCCCTTTTAACGCCATCAATCCGCACTCGCTGGTCGCCATCGTCGTGCTGGTGATGTCGGTCAGTGCGCTGGGCTACATCGCGTTGCGATTACTCGGCCCGCGCTACGGATTGCCGCTGGCGGGACTGGTATCGGGTTTCATTTCCAGCTCCGCGACCATACACGCAATGGGCCGGCGCACGCGCGAGGAACCCGCGCTGATGCCGGGACTGGTGGCGGGCGCGGTACTGTCATCGGTGGCGACCATCGTGCAACTATCGGCGGTGATTGCTTTTCTCGCGCCAACACTGCTCGCGCAACTCGCGCTACCGCTGGTGTTTGCCGGACTGGCGGCCGTGCTGTATGCCGCCTGGTTTACCCTGCGCCTTGCGCGCCGTTGACGCGGCACCTCGCGGCAGTGGACGGGCATTCGACCTGGTCGCCGCATTGACGTTTGCGGCATTGATCGGCGCGGTACTGACCATCGCCGCCGCCCTCAACGCCTGGGTAGGTGAGCGCGGCATGCTGGTAACCGCCGCGGCGTCCGGCCTTGCCGACGCGCATGCCGCCGCCGTCGCGACGGCATCAATGCTGGTGGCGGGGAAAATATCGTTGCCGCTCGCGGTGACCGCCGTGCTGACAGGATTGAGCACCAATGCGCTGGTCAAGGCGGTGCTGGCCTTCACGTCGGGGGGCGCGCCATATGCATTGCGGATCGTGCCAGGACTGGTGATGATGATCGCGGCAGCGTGGGTGGGCACCTTGATATAGGGTGCGGCGCATTCGCCGGTGTTCCGACGATGCGCAAAGGGCGATTGCGGACGCCTGAGGGCTTATTCTCGAACGAACAAAGGAGCTGCACAAATGCTAGGCGTTTTGGGGGGAATGGGTCCACTGGCCACCGCCGATTTTTTTTCGAAGCTGCTTGCAGCCACGCCCGCGAGTGACGATGCCGATCATGTGCCGGTGCTGATCCTCTCCGATCCACGCATTCCGCCGCGCCCTGTGGCCATTCTGGGCGATGGCGAGTCGCCATTGCAGGCGCTGCGTGCCGCGCGCGACAAGCTGGTCGCCGCCGGTGCCACCTTTTTGGCCATGCCCTGCAACACAGCGCATTTCTGGTTCGCGGACCTGACTGCGGATTGCCCGGTACCGTTCATCAGCATCATCGACGCGACCTGCCGCGAAATCGCCTCACGGACGGCGCCTGGTAATGCGGTCGGGGTCATCGGAACGCGCGCGACGCTCGCCACGGGTCTCTACGATTCGCGTCTGGCTGCGCTGGGTTACGCATCGCACGTGCCGGACGAGGCTTCGATGATCCGCAACATTTTGCCGGCAATCGAGTTGGTCAAAGCGGGCAAGTCTGGACAAGGTGGTGCGCTACTTGAGCCGGTGGTCAGGCAGTTACTTGCCGACGGTGCCCAGCTGGTGATTCTCGCTTGCACCGAAATGCCGCTTGCACTGGACGCCATCGACTCTCCGCTGCGCGAGCGTTGCATTGATTCGACCGCCGCACTGGCCCGCGCCTGTGTGACTTTCTGGCGTCGGCAACAAGCCTGACACAAGCGCACGAACTTGAAAGCCCGTTCAGCGCCACCAAGGCTTCGCGCCCGTGGGCGGTCTGCGCTGGATCAATTCGTCGCTCATTTTTACGCCCAATATCTCATCCATGTCCGCCAACGTGCGCCGACGGGCACAAATATGCACGACCATTGATCCAAAGCAAACTTGACGTTATATCAAAATCTATAATGAATTGTCCGTCTTTTGCGGATCTTTCGCCCTATCAGAAGGAGCATTCGTGAATCCCGCGTTTACCCGACTTGCGCTCGTTACGTGCTGCGCTGCCTGGCTGGCGGTTGCTGGCTCCGTGTTGGCCGAAGAAGCCAAAACGGAACCCAAGCCTCTCAAGCTCAATACCACCGCTGATCACAGCAAATTCAAGGAGTTGCAGGGCCAATTCAAGTCCGGCCCGGAAGTGACCAAAGCCTGCCTGGTCTGTCACACGGAGGCCGCTGGCCAGATTCACCGTACCAAACACTGGAAATGGGAATACCTGAACCCTGATACGAAGCAAATGCTGGGTAAGAAAACCATCCTCAACAACTTCTGTATCTCGATTGCCTCCAACTATGCGTCCTGTACCAGCTGCCACATCGGTTACGGCTGGAAAGATGCCAACTTCGACTTCAAGTCCGAAGAAAATGTCGATTGCCTGGCCTGCCACGACACTACCGGCAACTACAAAAAACCACCGGGACTGGCCGGCAACGTCGTTACCAAGGAAATGGAATTCCCGGCCGGTTCAGGCAAGATCCTGAAGGCGATCGACCTCTCGAAAATCGCACAGAAAGTCGGCAAATCCAGCCGTGACACCTGCGGCGCCTGCCATTTCTTCGGCGGCGGCGGCGATGGCGTCAAGCACGGCGATCTGGATAGTTCCATGTCAGCGCCAGACAAAGAGCTTGATGTACACATGGATGCGACCGGGCTCGACTTCACTTGTGCCTCTTGCCACAAGACATCGAGCCATGATGTGGCTGGTAGCCGCTACACGCCGACCGCAAAAGATACCAAGGGTGCGCACATGCCCGGCCGGGCCAGCAACGGCAATCCGGCAAGCTGTGTGGCTTGCCACAACAACGCCCCGCACAAGAAAGAACCGCGCCTCAACCAGCACACCGCCAAGCTTGCCTGCCAAACTTGCCACATTCCAGCTTTTGCGCGCGGCGGTGTTGCCACCAAGATGACCTGGGACTGGTCCACGGCGGGCCAAAAGGACGAGCAGGGCCAGCAAATCACCCGCAAGGACGCCAAGGGCCGCATCACCTATGAATCCCGCAAGGGTGACTTCACGCTGGCCGAAAACGTTACGCCGGAATATGCGTGGTTCAACGGGCATGTCGAGTACACGCTGCTTTCCGACAAGATCGAGAAAACCGACCAGCGCACGCCAATTAACAAACTCGGCGGTAGCCCGACCGACGGCAAATCGCTGATCTGGCCGATGAAGGTTTTCCGTGGCTCGCAACCCTACGACCCAATCAACAAGACACTGATCACGCCACACACCGCCGGCAATGACGACACCGGCTTCTGGAAAAACCTGGCGTGGGACAAAGCCATACCGGTCGGCATGAAGGATTCCGGCGCGCCGTATTCGGGCAAATTTGAATTCATCAATACCGAAATGTCGTGGCCGATCACCCACATGGTTGCGCCGAAAGAAAAAGCGCTGGGTTGTGTGGCATGCCACACCAAGGATGGACGGCTGGCCGGCATACAGGGTGTGTATTTGCCCGGGCGCGATGCCAACAAATTCGTCGACACCGCCGGCTGGGGCATTGTCCTGCTGACTTTGCTCGGCGTACTCGGCCACGGCGCGCTGCGTGTCGTGCACCGCAAGCGCTAAGTTGAACCAATGCGAAACATGACGAATTTCGGAGAACTCACATGACACAACGCGTTTACATCTTCAAGGCCTTCGAGCGCTTCTGGCACTGGTCACAGGCCGCCCTGATCATCTTCCTGATGCTCACCGGTTTTGAAATCCACGGCACTTATACCAACTTCGGCTTCGAAAAGGCGGTGGCCTACCACGTCATCGCCGCCTGGTCGCTGGTGGGATTGTGGATTTTCGCGATCTTCTGGCATCTCACCACTGGCGAATGGCGCCACTACATTCCGACGAGGGAGAAAATATTCGTGATGGCGAAGTTCTATTCGTCCGGCATCTTCAAGCACGAACCCCATCCGTTCAAGCCGAGCCACATCAACAAACACAACCCCCTGCAACGGCTGACCTACCTCGCCATTCTCACGATGCTCAGTCCGCTCATCTGGTTTACCGGCTGGCTCTACCTTTTCTATGCCGACTGGGCCGCGTGGGGACTCACCAAACTGCAGCTGGAATGGATTGCCGTCGGCCACACCGTCGGCGCCTTCCTGATGCTGGCATTCCTGATTTCGCATCTTTATCTCGCCACCACGGGTCACAAGGTCACCTCCCAAGTCAAGACCATGATCACCGGCTGGGAAGAAGCCGAATAATCCGCAACCCTAAATCACCAAGGAGCAAAACCATGAAACTCAACCACACACTCGCCGCAGCAGCCGTATTGGCCTTGCTCGGCACTTCATTGTCCGCCCAGGCCTACGATGCCGACTGGAAACGCGGTCGCGTCTATTACCGTGCTGTCTGCACCACTTGCCATCTCGCCGCGCCGATCGGGTCCATCAACCCAAGCACGAAAACCAAAGCCGAGTGGGCCGCTTATCTGAAGGCCGACAAGCACGCAAAAGGCAAGGATACGGTCAAGGAATATGTCAGCAAGGCCTACCGTGCCAAGATCAAAGCCGGCAACAAGGCCGCCGAGAAGTTTGCGGATGCGCCGGACCAGGAATTGCTGGATGACGTCGCGGCATTCCTCAACAAAGGCGCCAAGGACGGTGACGCACCGGCCAGTTGCAGCTGATCGTTGCCCGCTGGCGGTGCGGCGCCATTCAGCCGCGGGCCCGCCGCGCGCGCGATATGTCGCCAACGATAAGCAAGGAGAAAACAGATGAGCGCCAAGAGTGAAGCCGGCTGGCTGGCCGGCTTCAAATCGGACTACGAAAAAGTCGTCGTCAAGGAATGGTCACCTTTCGTCGGCGCCCTCCTGCTGATACTCGTGATCATCGGCCTGATGCTCAGTGGATTGGTGTGGGGCGTATTCGGTGGCGTCAAATTCTGGGGCGACTGGTTCAACAACCTTATCGGCCTCGGGCCACTGATCGGCGTTCCCCATGACCTGGATAATTTCATCATGCACCGCATGTCGCTGATGAATATCATGCTGGTGGTGGGTGCATTCGCGGCGGCATTGCTGTCGGGTCAGTTCACGCCCAATCTCGCGCCCAAACTGGAGTACATCTGGGCAGCCGTGGGTGGAAGCTTCCTCGGCATTGGCGCGGCACTTGCCGGCGGCTGCACAACCGGTGGCTTTTTCAATCCGGTGCTGCACTCCTCTCCCGCGGGCTGGGCGATGTGGGCCGGCCTGCTCGCGGGCGCGGCCATTGGCGTCAAGCTTTTGTTGTGGACGCTGGAAAATATCGACTGGGGAATGAAGGCGCCGCCCTCGATCAAGGTTCCGGATGGCGTCAAACGTAAATATCCCCTGCTGGGACTTGTCGTGGTCGTCGGCGTGTTGATCTGGGCCACGAAATGGTACGGCTCAGCCAACGAGCAACTGGCGGCGCGTGCCGTGATTGTCGTGGCAGGATTCGCCATCGGTTACATCATGCGCAGCTCGCGCCTGTGCTTTGCCCGCGCCTTTCGCGAACCCTTCATTACCGGTGAGGGCGCGATGACCAAGGCCGTGATTCTGGCGCTGGCCGTGGGCATACCGATCGCCGCATTGTTGTTCCAGAAAAAGGTGATTGATCCCTATCTCGCCATTCCCGCCACGTTCTGGATGGGCTCACTGGTGGGCGGCTTCATTTTTGGTATCGGCATGGTGTTTGCCGGCGGCTGCGCATCGGGCTCGCTTTGGCGGATGGGCGAAGGCCAAAGCAAGCTTTGGGTGACGATTTTCTTTTTCTCCTGGGCCGGATCCACCGCCAGCGCCCTGTTCAAGAAATTCGGCCTCACCTCGATTGACGAAACCAATGTCGAGACCTTTGAAATGACCCGGGTCGGCTTTCAGGCCTACCTTCCCGAAATGCTCGGCAACTGGGGATGGACGCTGGCCATTGGTGGCGGCCTGCTGCTGCTCTGGTATGCACTGGTGCGCTACAACGAAACCACCGAAAAATTCACTCTGATGTAAATTCTGTCGCACGTTCAAGGAGAACCTTATGAATGCCAAACGCATGACCCTGCTGACCGCGATACTCGCGGCCCTCGCCATCAGTCCCGTCGTATTCTCGACGGCCGCGGTTGCACAGCCCGCCGCCATCCAGGTCAAGGATGGCTACTACAAGACGCTGGTTGATTTCGATTTCATGCGCCAGAACGTCGATATCCCGCTAAAGAAGGGCGTGATGATCATCGACTCGCGTCCCGCCGCGCGCCAATACGATCCGGGCCACATCCCCGGTGCGGTAAATATTCCTGACAGCCAATTCGACAAAAATGTCGACAAACTTCCCGCCGACAAGGCCACGCTGCTGCTCTTCTATTGTGGTGGTCTCGAATGCATGCTCAGCCACAATTCCGCATTCAAGGCCGAAAAACTGGGCTACACCAATATCAAGGTCTATGCGGCCGGCTCACCGGACTGGAAGGCGAAGGGCGCTCAGATATCGGTGTCCGCCGCGCATGTCAAGAAGCTGATCGATGAAAAAGCCGCTTACGTACTGATCGACGCACGACCGAAACGCGTCGCCGAGAAAGGCATGATTCCAACCGCCCTCAACATTTCCGACAGCGAGTTTGACAAGAACATCGACAAGCTTCCTGCCGACAAAGCCACGCCACTGATCTACTACTGTGGCGGCATGGAATGCGTGTTGTCCGACAAATCGGCGGAGAAGGCCAAGAAGCTTGGTTATACCAATGTCCTCACCTATCCGCCGGGCTATCCGGAGTGGGAAAAACTGCACGGCGCCCCCGCCACGGCAACAGCCGCAACTTCCGCGTCCTCCGCCACCAGCGGCGGCGTCAAGTCCGCAGCCGCATTGGTACCAGGAAAAGAAAAGGGCTCGGTCACTGTCGCCTCGTTTGAAAAGGTCTGGAAGGAAAATCCCGGATCGATCATGCTGGTCGATGTGCGTGACGCAAAAGAGTTCGCTGCCGGAACCGCCAAGGGCGCCGTGAATATCCCCATCAACGAGCTTGAGAAGAAACTTTCTACGTTGCCCACCGACAAACCCGTGGTCTTTATCTGCGGTACGGGCGCCCGCTCTGGCGAGGCCTATGACACCGTGAAGCTACTGGGTGGAAAAGTACAGGCTTACTTCATCGATGCCGACATCAAGTTTGCCGGCAATGGCGAGTACACGATCACCGAAAAGAAATAGTTCGCCATCTACACAACACTGTTGCCAACGGCCGGGGTGCGCTCTTCCCCGCCTCGGCCAATTCGTTTTATTTTCCGGAGTTCAAAAACAATGAAAAAGCTGTCTATCGTCCTCGCGCTGGGCCTCTCGTGCGCATTGCCCCTTCACGCGGAAACCGCGACGGAACTTTTCGTCACACTCAACTCCGGCAACCCGCAAACGCAGGGCATGGCGTTAGTACTGGCGACGCAAGCCGTCGAACAGAAAGCCGGCGTGCGCGTGCTGCTATGCAGCGAGGGCGGCCAACTGGCGGTCAAGAACAAGGAATCCACGCTCCTCAAGCCACGCAACGTGACCCCCAAGGACATGCTGCAAGGCCTGTTGAAAGCCGGCGCCAAGGTCGAAGTCTGCGCCTTGTTCCTGCCTAACAGCGACTGGAAACCCGCCGACCTGATGGAAGGCATCAGCGTTGCAAAACCTGGCGACGTGGCTGCGCACCTGCTGAAGCCGAATGTGAAAGCGCTGTCGTACTGAATGCCGGTGGTTGCATTTGAATCGTGAGGCAGGTCAGGAACCTGCCATCGATTGCGATTGACTGATAGCGATTCCGGCAATCAACATAAAACCCTAGATCTGGCGGGGCTTTCCGGGCATTTTAGGCCGGAAAGCCGCGCCAGTCTTTGTGTTTTATTCAATCGACATTGCGCAGGCCGCCAGAAAGTCCGAGGCTCGTCGCGGCCCAGAATTCTTTTGCGCGCGCCGCGCCACGCAACTGCCCAATGATGTTGCGCACGCGCTCGGCATGGCTGACAAATTCCGCGACTGTCTTGACGCTCAATGGCGACGGCGAGACCATCGCCTTCCGGCCCGAGCAAAGAGACTCGATCTTCTCGGGGACCCTTGGCATCGGCCAGATTGAAGGTCGCCGAAACGCTAGCGGCGATATTGGCAGCGCCCGGTAATGCGCCAGCGGCAGCCGCCTGCCCTCCCACGGGGGAAATAAAACCATCGCGCCACAATTTCTCTATCGACGCAAATCCATCGCCCGGGATCTTGGACAGCAACACCTCCACTGTCTGCTTGCCGTCGACCTGAATGAGTGCGATGCGATGTCGAAAATCGATGTGAAAGGCGCGCTTCTCGATTTCTTCGGTGCCCTTCGCTTTCTTTTCAAAGATGTCGCCGGTGTCCATGAAGCCCTCTGATCGCACGATCATGAATGGCCATTGTGTTTCCGCGGCCAAGGCGGGTCAATGTACTTGTGCCCGCGATACATACCCGCGATGAGCACCCGGCTGTGCGCGCACGACACCTCGAGATTCAGGCTCGCTGGGGACAAACAACATGACATCACGAAGAAGTGAACGGAAACCGGCAAGCGCGCGCTTGCCTGCACATGCGCTCGCGTGCATATACGTATTCGGCACATTTTCAGGAATAAGCAGGGTTGCGCAAATAAAAACCTGAAATTGCCCATCGCAATGGGCAATTTCAGCGGAAGTTACGCGAATTCACCGCGCGGGACGATCTGCCGCCATCAAGAAAAGCTGCGCGCTGCCGAAAGCATGGTAGGGCGCCTTCATCGTCCGCCGGCGCAAAAACGCCGCCGGTGAGCGGATCCATTCCGGCATGGAAGCACACGTCCCCATCAACCATCGCAGGCACGCCAATGCACACTGAACCCATGACCGTCCTAATCATCGATGACAACGCGACGAACGTCCTGTTGCTGTCCGCGCTGGCGCAGACGGTCGCTGGCTCGCGTCCGGTCACCTTTGAAGATCCGCTGGAGGCAATCGGCTGGTGCACCTGCAACATGCCCGACCTGGTGCTGGTTGATTACATGATGCCGAACATGGACGGCCTCGAATTCATCCGCCGATTTACCGCCATGCCGGGTCGCACCGATATTCCGATCATCATGGTCACAACCGAAAATGAAAAGGCGATACGGCGCGAAGCGCTGACCGTCGGCGCCACGGAATTTCTCGCCAAGCCGGTGGACACCATTGAGTTTCGCACCCGCGTGCGCAATCTTCTGGCCCTGCGGCGCTCGCAAAAAATGCTCCGGGATCGCGCGACGCTGCTGCAGACCGAAGTTGAATGCGCGGTGGAGAAAATCATTCAGAGCGAACGCGACCTGATCCTGCGTCTTTCAAAGGCGGTCGAATACCGTGATTCGGAAACGGGATCGCACGTTTCGCGCATGTCGAAATACTCCGCGCTGATTGCAAAGGAATTGATGCTTCCGGCGGAATTTCAGGAGATGATGCTGCTCGCGTCACCACTTCACGATGTCGGCAAAATCGGCATTCCCGATCACATCCTGTTAAAGCCCGGACGCCTTGATGACGGCGAGCTCACCATCATGCGGCGGCACGCGGAAATCGGCGAACGCCTGCTGGCTGGCAGCGAATCCCCACTGGTGCAATTGGCGGCGGAAATCGCCGGATCCCACCACGAAAAATTCGACGGGTCCGGTTACCCGCGCGGAATCGCCGGCGAGAAAATTCCCCTTTCCGGGCGCATAGTTGCCGTCGCCGATGTTTTTGACGCCTTGACCTCGACACGTCCATACAAAAAGGCGTGGACAGTTGAAGCCGCCCGAAAATTCATCCTGGAGCAAAGCGGCGGTCACTTCTGCTCGCTGTGCGTGATTGCGTTTTTTGGTGCCTGGAGCGAAATCCTCGACATCCGGCGGCAATACCCTGATGAAACGCATGAGTCCGAGCAATTGGAGAACATGCTATGAAAACCCAACAGGTCTTGCTGAAAGACACGCTCAACCTTGACGCGGATCTGCAAAGCCTTTCGGTCTTGAGTCCCGGATTGGTGCTGGTATTTGGCGGCGTTGGGTTCTTCTCGAATCCGGCGCTGGTTGGCGCACTGCGCCGGCGATTTCCACACGCGACGTTCGCTGGTTGCTCGACGGCGGGCGAAATACACGGCAATCGTGTTTACGACAGCACTGCCAGTGTCACGGCGATCGAGTTTGATCGAACCATGGTTGACGTCAAATCCATTCGCATTGCGTCGATGCCGGAATCGTTTGCGGTTGGCGCGCGGCTGGCGCAAGCGCTGCCGGCTGAAAATCTCACCGCGGTTCTGCTCTTTGGCACCGGTGTGGCGATCAATGGCAGCGCGTTGGTTGCCGGGCTGCAATCGATACTTCCAGGCGAGGTGAAAATCTCCGGCGGGCTCGCGGGTGATGGCGGAAAATTTGTTCGCACCTGGACGCTGGGACCATCGGGTGCCACGGATGATCACGTGGTGGCGGTCGGACTCTATGGCCGCGACCTGCATTTCGCTTGCGGGTCATTCGCGGGCTGGGTACCGTTCGGCCCGGCGAGGAAAGTCACGCGCTGCGATGAGAATGTGCTGTTTGAGCTCGATGGCGAGCGCGCACTGGATGTCTACAAGCGCTACCTCGGTGAGTATGCCGAGAAACTTCCCGCATCCGGCCTGTTGTTTCCATTCGAGATGCTGAGTGAAACGCAGGAAACGCTCGGCGTCTATCGCACCATCCTCGGCATCGATGAGGCCGCGGGATCGCTGACGCTGGCCGGCGACATCAACCCCGATGGATATCTGAAACTGATGCATGCCAGCACCGACAAATTGATTGACGGTGCGGAAACAGCCGCGCAGATGGCGGGGGAAAATGGCCTGCTGAAGGGCGATGGGTCGCTGGCGATCCTGGTCAGTTGCGTGGGCCGAAAGATCATCATGGGCGACCGCGTCGAAGAAGAAGTTGAAGTCGTGGCGGACCAATTGCCCGTCGGGACAGCACTCACCGGCTTCTACTCCAATGGCGAGATCTCCAGCACCGAGATGCATGGCGGATGCCGCTTGCATAACCAGACCATGACAATCAGCTGGATGGCGGAAACCTGACATGCACCGCACCCTCGCCCGGCAACTTAAGCGCTGTACCGGTATCGGTACCGAAGACGCGCGAGCGAGCCTGACCAACGCAATCGCCAGCGCCAACCTGCCAGCCGACTCCGCACTGGTTCCATTCCTGTCCGGGCTGGGCGACTTCATCGATCGAATCGACAGCACCTACGAGCAGTACGACCGCGACCTCGATCTGCGCACGCGCAGCCTGGAGATCAGTTCCGGCGAACTCAGCGGCGTCAATCAGCGCATGCGCCAGGATCTGGCGAGCCGCGATCGCATTCTCGAGTCGCTTGTCGATGCCGCCTCGGCATTGATGGCGCATAGCAAGGAGGTGGTGACGATTCCCGACCAGGGCGATCTGGAAGGCATGTCGGCGCTGCTCAGGGCACTGATCAAGCAGCAGGAGAAAAATCATATCGAGCTGATCAATCATCGCTTTGCCATCGATCAGCACGCCATCGTCAGCGTGACCGATACGGCGGGGGTCATCCGTTACGTCAACGACAAGTTCTGCGAAATCAGCGGCTACTCGCGCGAGGAGCTGATCGGCCAGAATCACCGGATGGGCAAGTCGGATTTTCATTCCGATGCGTTTTTCAGGGAACTCTGGGAGACCATCTCGGCCGGCAATGTCTGGCATGGCGAAATTCGCAACATGAAACGCAATGGCGAGTGCTACTGGGTTGATGCGACAATCGTGCCGCTCAAGGACCAGGACGGCAAGCCGGAGGAGTTTGTGGCGATCCGTACCGAGATCACGGAACGCAAGCTGCTGGCGGAAAAAATTGCGTCGAGCGAAGCGCAATACCGGTCGGTGGTCGACAGTGTGCGCGAAGTCATCTTCCGCATGGATGCCGGTCTTCGCTTCACATTCCTCAACCCGGCGTGGACGCAGATTACCGGCCTCGCCGTGGAGCACACCATTGGCCAGCGCTTCCCGGAATTTATCCCCGCCGAGGACCGCCACACGTTGCTGATGCTGATCCATGAGCATGCATCAGGCGACAAATGCATCAATCACTGCGAAGTTCGCTACATCCATCGGGATGGAACCACGCGCTATCTGGAAGTTGACGCACGGATCGAGACCGATGAGTCCGACAACGTGACTGGCCTTGCCGGGACGCTCAATGACATGACCGAGCGGCGGCAGGCCACCGAGTTGCTGCGCGAGCAACTGCAACTGGTCGACGCCCTGTTCGAGTCCATTCCGGTGCCGGTCGTGATGAAGGGCGTTGATGGCCGCTACCTGCGTTTCAACAAGGCGTATTGTGACTTGCTCGACAGTACGCCAGACCGGCTCTTTGGCAAGACCGCCTACGACATGCTCAATGACGTCGCGGCCCGCACGCATCGCGAAATTGACGAAGCACTGATCAACCATCCGGGCTCTCGCACCTACGAGGTGCGGCAGCGCGTCGGTCACGGGCGCGTCATTGATGCGCTGGTAAGCAAGGCGACGCTTTGCGACAAGGAAGGCAACGTCACCGGGCTGGTCGGCACCATCGTCGACATGTCGGATCGCAAAGCGGCCGAACGAGCGATGCTGCACGCGAAAGAAGTGGCGGAATCGGCCAACTCCGCCAAGAGTGATTTCCTCGCCAACATGAGCCACGAAATTCGCACGCCGATGAACGGCATTATCGGCATGACCGACCTGGTGCTGGAAACGCAACTTGATCCGGTGCAGCGGGAACAACTGGAAGTGGTCAAGGCGTCGGCGGGCGGGCTTCTCACCATCATCAACGACATTCTCGATTTTTCCAAAATCGAAGCCGGCAAACTCAGCATTGAATCGATTCCCTTTGATTTTGGACGCGTTGTTTCGGACGCGCTGCGGCCACTGGCGCTGCGCGCGCACCAGAACGGCCTGGCGTTCATCGTTGAAAACAACGTGGCACTCGCCACCAGACCGATCGGCGATCCCGGACGGATTGCGCAAGTGCTGATCAACCTTGTGGGCAATTCAATCAAGTTCACGAAACAGGGCAAGGTCCTGGTTCGTGCCGACACCGTGGACAGCGATGAACACGAGGCGCTTATCCGCATAAGTGTCGCAGATACCGGCATCGGCATCGCGCCGGAAAAACAGGCTGCTATTTTTGAGGCCTTCTCGCAGGCGGATGCTTCAACCACGCGCAAATATGGCGGCACAGGACTCGGCTTGTCGATCACGCGCCAGCTGGTTGAAATCATGGGTGGCTGCATCGGCGTGCAAAGTGAGCCGGGCAATGGCGCAACGTTTTCGGTCGAGCTGACACTCCCGCTCGAGGCCCGCCGCGCGCCACCGGCGGATGCGAAGCCGCCCGCAATTTCCGTCACTGCTCCCAACAGCGTACCGTCATCGGTTCTTAATGTACTGCTGGTCGAAGACAACGCAATCAACCAGATGCTGGCAAAGACGATCCTTGTCAAGCGCGGCCATCAGGTGACCGTGGCCAAGGATGGCATGGTCGCGCTCGAATGCCATGCTGGCAGAAAATTCGACGTCATCCTGATGGATATGCAGATGCCGGTCATGGATGGCATTACTTCCGCGAACCATATTCGCCGCCGCGAAATGGAGACGAACGCACCGCGCACCCCGATCATCGCCATGACCGCGAATGCGCGCGAGGAGGATCGCGAGGAGTGTATCGAGGCCGGCATGGACGACTATATTTCCAAGCCATTCAAGAGCGAGGTGCTGTTCGACGTGCTATCGCGGCATTGTCCCTCGGCGACGGCCGGCAGCGAAAGCATCTCCTGTTTGTGCGCGAGCCACGACAATGCGGCGGCATTCTCCTCCAGCGCTGCATTGGACAGCTTTGATTATGAGCGCGCGTTGCGGTCCGCGGACGCCGAAGTCGTCGGCCTGATCGCGACTCACTTTCTCGAACAGGCGCCCAGGCAATTGCGGGACATGCATGCAGCATGGAACGCGCAAGACCTGGCCAAGCTTCACCGGCTTGCACATTCACTTGGCGGTCTGTTTGCGAACTTCAACGCCCAACCACTGATCGCCACCTGCCAGCGCATTGAACACGCCGTTGCCGCGGGGGAAAGCGACGGCATGGATGACGAACTCGCGGAACTTGATCAGCTTTTTCCCCCATTCGCGCAAGCGCTTGAGGAGTGGTCAGCCGTAGCGGCCTAGTTGACCCCGCTGAGAGGGCGGCTTTGCGTTTTTTGCACAGCTCACGGCAAACTCCGCCGAGGACAATTGGACGTTGAGCCCGTGCAATCGTCATGATGCACAAATCACTAGCACTGGCGCGGCTTTTCAGCCATTTTTGCCCCAAACGCCGCACCAAATGGCGTTCTGCGCATTTGACCTTCTCGCGCAACCCTGCGCCGCGGCAACATGCGCCGTGACAGTTGATGCGCCTTGCGCACATATCTGATAGCGTGATGTCCATCGACATTTCGCGTCCCAGTGCCTCGCCATGAAAACCATCCTGATCGCCAACCCCAAAGGTGGCGCGGGTAAAACCACGCTGACCACCAACCTTGCCGGCTATCTCGCCTCGCGCGGCGAGTCTGTTTTCCTGTGGGACCTTGACCGGCAGAAGTCCGCGCTGCATTGGCTGTCAATGCGTCCCGCGCATTTGCCCGCGATCCATCGCCTGGACAGCGCGAAACACAAGCCAGGTGACGGCGTGCTGGTACTTGATTCGCCGGCAGGATTACACGGCGAAAAGCTGGCGGATTTGGTCAGACAGGTCGAACAGGTGATCGTGCCGATTGTGCCGTCGAGTTTTGATTTCGCGGCAACGCGAACTTTCCTCGACGAACTGCTCGAGGAAAAAGCCATCCGAAAGGGCAAGGCCTTTGTCGCGATCATTGGCATGCGTGTTGACGCCCGCACCCGCGCGGCGGAAAAACTCGACGAGTTCCTGGCACCCATCGATCTGCCGGTCCTGACGCATCTGCGCGATACGCAGAACTACGTCACCGCCGCGTTTGAGGGCAAATCCATTTTTGACATGGCGCCCTCGACCGTTGCACAGGATGTGGCGCAGTGGCAGCCGATCGCGCATTGGCTTCGGGCCTGAACGGGACAAAGTGGGGCCAAAGCGCGGCCAATCGACGGAGGCCTGCGCAGGATAAAGTGTCCGCTGAAGCGCGCCACGCATACCGCCCGCGAGTGCTTCACGCCTCATTTCGCATTTCGAGCCTTTGTGGCTTTGGTGGTCTCGGTGGCCTGGGAGGATTTCGCGGCCTTGGAAGACTTCTTGGCCTTGGCGGCGGCACCCCTTCCCGTTGCGGCCAGCACCTGCTGATATCGCTCGATATACACCTTCGCCGGCACGCGCTTGAACGCTTCACCGATGACGTCGAGCGCCAATTCCTCCACTTTCTTGAATCGCACACAGGCCTTGCCCATATCGAGTTTCTTGCCCGTCTTGGCCCAGGCGTCACGAAACCAGCGTGCATGCGGGGTCTCGCTGGCGCCAGGCCCTTCGCCACAACCGCAATACACACCCATCATGTAAAGGGAAAAATAGTTTTTCTGCGAAGCGAGCGCCGCAAACGGCAACGGCTGTTTCGGGTCGCAATGATATCCAGCGGGAAATAGCTTGTGCGGCACGTAGTAGCCGATCATGCCGTACTGCATACCCTCTTCGTATCCCGCATCGAGATTGGCGCGGATGACCTTGCGCACGGCTTCGACCGTTTTGCGGCGGTCTTCGGGAAGGGATTCGAGGTACGCTGAAACGGTAGTAGTTTTGGATTGCATGGCGCTCTCCCACATCCATCAAGACAATTTTTCGCAAGCGCACTGCCTGGCGCCTGTCCGCGCAACAAGCGGGAAATGCGCGCCACTGCTGGCGGGGTTCCGCGTACAGCCTGCCCAGGGTGAAGAATTGGGCGGCGCAAATGCCTGCGGGTTTGCGGCACGCCGTCACCGCGGTATTGGCAGTATCATAATTGTTCATCGATCAGGAAAGGAACGACACGAATGACGTACTGCAACTTCATGAAAACGGTGTGTGCACTTTCTCTTGTTCCCGTGCTGCTGGTTTGCACGGGCGCATCTGCCCAAGGCACGTCCGATTTCAGGGATGGCTACGCCCAAGGCTACAAGGAAGGCTTCGACGCGGGCTATCGTAAAGCGACCGGCGAGCAAGGCAGCGCGCCGGCGGTCCAATCGAAGGGTTTTCCGATCGCCGTGCAAGTCGCCACCTATGGCCCGGATGGCTCGCGCGACCGTTGCGATGCCACGCACTATGTTCGCCGGAGGGCCAATGGACAACGCAGCGTCTCGGTGGACATCACCAACCAAATGTGCGGCGACCCGGCGCCCGGCAAGCGCAAGGGTGTGGAGATCACGTATATGTGCGGATCGGTCGCCAAGACGGCGTCGGCGTATGAACATCGGTCCGCGTATTTGTACTGCGACTAATCACTGGCTAAAGGTACAACCATGAAATTGCTGCTTTGGCTGCTGCTGTTCATCCTCTGCTGGCCGCTGGCACTGCTGGCGCTGGTGCTCTATCCGCTCATCTGGCTGATCGCGTTGCCGTTCCGGTTGGTGGGAATCGCGGTGGAGGGCGTGTTTGAGTTGCTGCGCTCAATTGTCCTGCTGCCGGCAAGGATGTTGCGCGGCAAAACCTGAGATCTTCCGCACCTCTGCACACTTGGCTGGCTCAACTCGACCCCGCTCCCACGACACGGCCATCGACCAGTTCAATAATTCGATCGCAGCGCTGCGCCATGCTCAGGTTGTGCGTCACCATCAGGAAAGTGGCGCCGGTATCGGTATTGACCTTGCGCATCAGCTCAAAAACCGCGTCCGCGGATTTGGTATCGAGATTGCCGGTCGGCTCATCCGCCAGGATCAGCGGCGGCTCCAGCGCCAGTGCGCGCGCAATGGCCACCCGCTGCTGCTGGCCACCTGAGAGATTGTTGACGGGATTGTCCTTCCACTGCTCCAGGCCTACCTGCGCGAGCAGGCTAAGTGCCTGTTCGCGCATCGCCCGGTCCGGCCGGCCGCGCCGCATCAGGAACGGCATCATGACGTTTTCCAACGCCGTGAACGCCGACAGCAAAAAGTGTGACTGGAATACGAAACCGATCGCGTGGCCACGCAATTCGGTGAGCTTCTTTTCATCGAGCGTGCTGGTTTCCTGTCCCGCAATAAATAGCTGTCCACTCGACGGACGATCCAGCAGGCCCATGATGTTGAGCAGCGTACTTTTCCCGGATCCCGATGGCCCGATCAGGGCCACAAATTCACCCGGGCGAAGTTCCAGGTTGACACCGTGCAGCACTTCGGTTTCTGCCGGCGTGCCGACGTTGTAGGATTTCCGGATGTCCAGAAGTTGCAGGACTGCCGAAGAGACCAGATCAGCCACGCATTGCCACCACAGGGTCGAGCCGCGACGCGCGAACCGCCGGGGTTGCTGCGGCGAGCAATCCCGTAAACGTCGCAATGACTGCCGCCCAGACGAACAACATCGGATCAATGTCGACTGTAAACATCGTTGTCCCGTCCGGATTTTTTGCCACGCTCTGCCACGCCGCCAGCAGCCCCGCACCCAGAGCGGAGCCGAGCAGCGAACCCAGGCAGCCCACGACCGCGCCCTGTATCAGGAAAACGCGCATGATCTGACCGCGCGACCCGCCCATCGCGCGCAGGATGCCGATATCCTTCTGTCGCTGGACCACGGACACCACCAGCACGCTGGCGATGCCAGCGGCGACCGACAGACCGACAAACAGCCGGATCATCATGCTGGAGAAAGTCTGCGCTTTCATCCCGAGAAAAAACTGATTATTGGCGACGATCCATGAGATCGCCTGCAACCCGGTCTGGGCGGCGATGGACTGCGCGATGGTCTCTGCCGCATACGGATCAGCCACCGTCATGTCGATACTGGAAACCCCACCGACCAGGTTGAGCAGGTTCTGGGCGGTGGCAAGCAACACGTACGCGTTGCGCAGGTTGGCGCCGCGGCTGCCAAGATCGAAGATGCCGACGATGTTGAGCGTGAGGTTTGCTCCATTGGCGGTGGCCACCCGCAGTTTGTCGCCCAGTTGCACGCCCATGTCCTCTGCAAACTGGACGCCGACAATAATGTCGCTGTTGGTCATGCGAAAAGTGCCGGCGACGATCTTCTCCGGCAGCGGCACTATGCGCGTGTACTGCTCGGGGTCAATGCCGATGACCGAAATTGATTGGGTGGCGTCGCCGCGCACCACAAACGCCGGGCCGGCGGCAGTTGGCGAGACCGCCACGATGTCTGACCGTTGCTGCATCTGGTCGCGCAATTTTTGCCACTGGTCCAGCGAACTCATGCGCTGTGAAGGTTTTTGAACGGTGGCAATCAGTGTTTCCCCAGGCCCGGCCGTGCGCTGCGGAGTGGCAATCTGTTTCGGCCGCTCCAGGGTGATGTGCGGCTGTGAGCTCAATACCCGTTTGAACATATTGGCCTGCATGCCTGCCAGCAGCGCCGACATGAAGACAATCACGCCGACACCAATAGCCACACCGGAAATAATGAACAGCGATTGCATGCGGCCCTCTCGCAGAAAGCGAAGCGCCGCAATCCACTCGAAGGGCAACAAAGCATTCATTTGGCCGCGGCTGGTGGAGATGAAGAAGGCATGTGAGATGGCACGGTAATCGGTCGCACGCGTGCGCCTTCGGTAATCGTGTTGCCAGTCGCCCGCAACACCAGATCGCCATCGACAAGCCCCTCAAGGATTTCAACTCGTTTGTCTCCTCGCACACCAAGCGTTATCCGCCGTTTCAGCGCGCGTCCGTCTGCAACCAGCATCACCCATGGCGCCACGCCGGCGGCATCACGAATCGCCTCCGGCGCCAGAGACAGTGCATTGGCAATTCGCGCGACTTCGATATCGACCGACACCGTCATATCCTGCCGCAGGTAGTCCGGCGGCGCAGGCACGTTGAGTTTTACCGCCACCGAACCGCGCGTCGCATCGACACCGGGATTGATGTAGACGAGTTCGACCGGAAAACGTTTGCCCGGATAGGCATCGGCCGAGCCAATTGCACGCTGCCCGAGCGACAGGTAACGCAGGTTCTTTTCGTCGATTTGTACGATCAGCTGTGTCGGTCCGGCCGGGGACAGTACCATTAGAACTTTGCCGGGCTGGACAACATCGCCTCGCTCAACATTGCGCGAAATAAGCGTTCCGCCGATAGGAGCCTTGATGAGCGTGTGACCGAGCTTCGCCTGCGCAGCGGCAAGCGTCGCGCGTGCCTGCTGCAGGTTTGTCTGGGCAATCGCGTAATCGGTGCCGGCAGGTCGATTCGACTTCACCTGAAGTTGCGCGGTTTCCACCTGGCTTTGTGCGACCTGCAAATTACGTTCTGCATCGTCGAGTTGCGATTTTCCGATGAAGCCTTTCCCCGCCAGGTCTTTGGTCCGCTCATATTGTTTCTGCGTATTGGCGAGCGTCGCCTTTGCCTGTGCGAGCGTCTGTTCGGCAATCGGCGTGGTCAGTTCGCGTATCTGCCGCAGGCGGGCGGCGGCCTGATTGACGGCGGCCTTCGCCTGATCAACCGCTGCGGCTTCGTCACTGTTTTCAAGCAGGATCAGCGATTGGCCGGCCCTCACCACTTGGCCTTCGGCCACCGGTACGCCAGTCACCTCACCGGTGATCTGGCTACCGATGTCGATCCGTGATGGGCTCTCCACGTGACCACTTGCAACCACCGTTTGAGTGAGTTCGCTGCGCAGTACCGGAAATGCCGGCAGGCTGGGACCCAGTATTTTCGGTATCAGCCAATAGCCTGCTGCTGCCAGCAACACTATCGCGCCAAGCGCCGGCCAGCGCCATTGGACAAGCTTCAACCGGAATTCATTGGAGTTCATCGTGTACTACTCCTTCTTTGTCCGATGACCCATTCACGTTCCACTGGGACAATTCCGGAAAACTCGCGGAATGCGCAATCCGCCGATGTGCGGAAAGCGCATCAGCCAAAATTATTGGCCCCTGAATGAAATAGTACGGCCACGCGAAGTGGGCGAGTTTGATGCGCATCAAAATGACCGGCAATCGACCAAAACTTATCTTGTGCGCATCAGAACAGCAAACGCCAAATCAAACTTGCAATGATCGCGATTGCCGCGCGCCTACCAGCGGGCATGACGGATGCACAGACCGGACAGTTGCCGGGACTTGACGGACGGGCTAGAACGCCTGACGAACAATTGCCCGGCTTGAAGTCACGCCATTGAGCGTGTAATTCATGGTGCCGGCGCTCGCGCCGCTGAAGGCGAAGGTGATTGAACCCACCGAGCTCGCCGCATTGGTGCCATTCCAAATGGCAGTAAGGGGTTCTCCTCCGGTCACCTGGTACAAGGCACCCGAGCAACCGGCGCCCGAGACCGGGCAATTCGGTACGACGTACCAGACCGGCTTGCCGGTCGCGTCGTAGACATACCAGGCGGCGAAGATGATGCCGTACTGCTGGGTCAGCGATATGCCCCAGCCGTCTTCGCCCGGATTCCACCACAGGTCGGTGTAGTCGATGGCCGGCGCGGTTGTGCCGGTTGCCAGCGGCTGCAAGGTGATGGACTTCGATCCGGCGACATTGTTGATGGTGAAATTGAAGTTACCCGCGGTGGCGCTGGCAAACGTCAATGTACCCGTTCCCACCTGCGCCACCGCCTTGCCTGCGGCGCTCCATGCCACTGCGGGCGAGGTGCCTCCGGTCACCTGGTAGATGGCGCCGCTGCAAGTGCCGTTGGTGACCGGACAATTGGGAATCACGTACCAGGTAGGCTGGCCGGCGGCATCGTAGGTGTATAGGGCCGCGAAAATGATATTGCCATGCTGTGTGACACTCATCCCCCAGCCGGATTCGTTGGCGTTCCACCACAGGCCTTGGTAGCTATTGGGCACTGCCGTTGCGGTGCTGACAAAGACGAGATTCTTCTTTTCGATCGTGTTGTTTGTGACTGTGCCGACAATCGGCATGGAGTCGAACGGGCTGCCGGCATTGGCAAGCGGCAGCAGTGCGATCGCATCGGCGACAGCCATGCTGCCAGGTGTCACCTGACCAAAAACGGTGAACCCGCCGTTCTGTGCATCGAGATTCGCGGCGTTATCGCCCAGATTGATGAACCATTGCGAAGTTGCGCTGTTTGGATCGCTGCCCAGCTTGGCCATCGCGATCGTTCCCCGCACATTGGATCGGCCGGCGCTGAACTCATTGGCGACTGGTGCGTTCTCCCGCACGCCGACAACCGTCGCGCTTGCGTCATCCCAGACAAATCCCCCGCCCTGGATGACGAAACCGGGCACGCTGCGATGGATGATGGAGTTCCGGTATGCACCGCTGTTCACATACGTCAGGAAGTTCGCTACCGTGCGCGGGGCGGCGGTGTCATACAAAAGGATATCAATGGCGCCCAGCGACGTCTGCATTCTCACCGTCGTGGCTTCGCCGACGGCCGGCAAGGCAAGGATGAAGATCATTGCCAGAATGCGAAAGGTTTTTCGTTTGAGCTGATTCAAAGACATTTTTCCCTCGATAGATCTGCTTGCGTAAGGTCCGGCGATGCGGTATGCCGGGTGGCGCACATTGTATTACGGCAGCCGCACTGCGCGGCGGATTGATGGTCTGTTGGTCTACGAATGGCCGGTTCGCTCGATGGTAGTGACGAGGGTGGCAACGCCATTCGACCGCGAGTTGAAGACCCGCAGGTCTTCAGCGTGATGAAGCAGGCAGCGGAAAAGGTGCCGGAAATGGCGCCAGGGCAGGCGCGAGCGGGGCAGGCTTCGGCGAAAGCGCACCGGCTACATGTCCGAAATCAAATCCTGCCACAGCTTGCGCCGCCGCCGACCCCAACTTGCCATATAGCTCAAGAATGTTGGCCTTGTCGTTCGGGTAAACGCGGTTCGACAGAAATACGAAAAAAGTCTTTGAGAAAGGATCAATCCACAGGATGCAACCGGTGAATCCGGTATGCCCATAGCTGCCGATTGGAAACACGCTGCCGCGCGGTCGGGAGTAAGGCGAATCGATGTCCCAACCCGCGCTGCGGCGCCACTCGCTGCCCGATGGTGATTGCACACTGCTCATCAGGCGAACACTCTCACGACTCAGTACCCGCACGCCATCAAGTTCGCCTTCGTTCAGCATCATTCTGGCAAAGCGCGCGAGATCGGACGCCGTGGTGAATACGCCGGCGGATCCGCCCACGCCACCCAAGAATCGCACAGTGGGATCGTGCACCACGCCTTGCAGGACCTGGCCATCATGCAAATCGCGATGCAACGACTGTGCGAGCGGGTCGGCCATTCGTTGCGTGGGTGCGATGCGCGCCGTGGCCATTCTTTCCAATGGCAAATAACCCGTGTCGCGCATGCGCAACGGACCATAAAGGCGTTTTGCGGCGAATTCGTTTAGCGGCAGGCCACTCACGCGCTGCACCAACATGCCCAGCAGGGTGAAATTAATGTCCGAATAGCGGAACAGGCTGCCGGGAGGATGCGTGACAGCCTGCGAACACGCCAGATTGAATGCGGCCATTTCGCCCCGCCATGACGGTATGGCCGGCAGACCCGCTGCGAGGCCCGAAGTATGAGTCAGGAGGTGACGCACGCTGATGGCGTCCTTGCCGCCACGGGAACATTCTGGGAAATACTGGATAAGCGGCGTATCGAGCGCGACTTTTCCCTCCTCGATCAGCAGCATGATGGACGGAGCGGTTGCGATCACCTTGGTCAGCGACGCCGCGTCGAAAACGGTATTCAGGTTTGTCACGTTGGCATCGGCTTCAAATGTTTGGCGGCCGAAGGCTTTCTGGTATGAGACGCCATTGCGTTCCAGCCAGAACACCGCACCGGGCATCTGGCGGCGGGCGATAAAGGATTCGACCGCAATGTCGATCTCCGCATATCGGCTGGCATCCAGCGGGGAAGGCGAGGGCGTAGGCAAGTGAGTACATCCTGTCAGCAGGTTAATCGCAAACAGAACAGCGGTTGTGGCGCGCGTGCTGGCGCGCATTCCGGACATTAAAGAAAAATGGGGAAACATCACCGGATAATAAGGCAAGCCACGCCCGAATACCGCCGATCAGAATCCGGATCCAGGTTGCTTCAGGAATTCGCTTTCCTCCGCAGTGCTCCTGCGTGACAACGCTTCATTGCGGTGGGGGAAACGTCCGAATCGGCGAATGATGACAAGGTGTTTTTCAGCCCACACATGCAAGTCCCGGGTCTCGCGAAATCCGGACAGCTCTTTCATCAGCCGCAGGCAAAGTTCCTGGTCGGGCAAGTGTTCGCTGTGCTCAAACGGTAGATAGATAAACAATCGCTCGACCGGTCGCAGTGTGCGGTCATATTCCTTTGCCAGTGCGTAGCGGGCGGCCTTGCGGGCCATCGCGTCAGCTTCAAAGGCGCGGCGTGTGCCGCGGAACATGTTGCGCGGGAATTGATCGAGCGTGACGATCAGGGCGAGACACGCGAGCGGTTGGTCTTTCCAGTGGGGAAACTCACCCGCCACCGCCTGCTCGTAGACGGCCAGAAAACGCGTACGAATTTCCTCGTCGAACGCGGCGTCTTTCTTGAACCATTGTTCGCGACTCTGACCGCGAATTCTGCCGTCACCAAACCAGAAAGTGAGAATATCCTGTGCAACGGCGTCCAGCGTGGGTGCGGTGATCATACCGCCATCATAAGCGACCCGGCCCGCGCAGACGCGGAATTCCTGCTTTATGATGCGGGTTCACGCCAAAACACAAGGAGCAAACATGATCGGCTACGTGACACTGGGAACAAACGACCTGGCGCGGGGTGCCAAGTTCTACGATGAGCTGCTGGCGGTCATTGGCGCCAAGCGTTTTATGGAATCAGACCGCTTCATTGCGTGGTCGGTCAGCCCGACCACGCCTAGCCTGGGCTTGATCAAGCCGTATGACGGAAAACCTGCCACGGTCGGTAATGGCGTGATGGTCGCGCTGGTGGTCGACAGCAAGGAAAAAGTCGACGCGCTTTACAAAAAGGCCATGGCCCTCGGCGCCAAGGATGAAGGCGCACCCGGTCCGCGTTTCGATGGATTCTATGCCGCGTATTTTCGCGATCTGGATGGCAACAAGCTGAATTTCTTTTTTATGGGGTGAACGCGGGGTTTCGAGGAGCAAACAGTTTTGCTCCTCGCCGCGTGAACCGGCAGCCCTCCGGGGTGCCGTGGGGCCTAGCAACACCGTGGTAACAAAAGACTTCTGAACGCCTGCACTTTCCTGTTCCCATCCTCAGCAAATTCTCAACACGCCTCGCCATGCAAGATTCCTTCGATCCCTTCAAACCCAGTGCGAGCGGCTTCTACAATCCGGCTGTCGCAAAACTTTTCTTTGAATCCTCGGGGAAGAGTGAGGAATTTGCAGCCGGCACGACGCTATTTGTCGAAAACGAAAAATCCAGCCGCCAAGGGTTGTTCACCAAGCCAATCGGCCAGGCACTCGCGACCCCGATCGACGGCGCGCTGTTCGCGAAGCCAAACATTCATCGCATGTACTTCCTGACGGACGGCGAGGTCGCTCTTACCACCAATGGCAAACCGTTGGTGACGATCTGGCCGGGCGACATATTTGGCGAAATGGCCGTGATTAGTGAGATCCCCAGCCTGTCGGTTTCGAGCGCGCGCAGCGCAACGGCAACGGCAAGCACGGACTGCCGTGCGTGGTCGCTGGATGGCAAGGAAGCCGAAGCCGGCCTCGCGAAGACACCAGAATTCGCTCTGATGCTGATGAGCGTGATGTTCGAACGCCTGCGTTTCCTCGCCACGCGCCTGGCCGCGCGCAGCGATACCAGTGGACACCGCAGCAATCGCAGCGAGCCGGTATTCGATGGCGCGATGCTTTCACAACTCGAACAGAAGCTGGAACGGGCCACCGTGGTGCGGTTCAACCAGGGCGCCAAAATCATGATTGAAGGTCGGCCGGGCACCAGCATGTACGTCGTGCTTGAGGGCGATGTCGCCGTCGCTATTGGTATACGCATCGTCGAGAAGCTGTCGGCCGGCGGTGTATTTGGTGAGATGGCACTTGTCGATCAGTCACCTCGTGTCGCCACCGCTGTCGCGCGCACCGATTGTGCGCTGCTGTCGATCAACCGCGCCGCGTTGATCGCACTGGTGCGATCGGACCCAGCCATCGGCATGGCGATGATGCGCGCTGTGGCGGCGCGAATTCGATACATGAATTCACTTTTCGTCTGAGTCCGCCAAGCTGCAAGTGCTTTCCGCAATCAATGCGGAACCGATCGACTGTAATATTCCGTGGCAATCACAATCAATCAGGGAGCTCAAATGAAACGCGTACTTATTGCAGTATTTGCCCTCATCATATCCGGCGTCCATGCCCAAGACCTCACGGGCACGCTGAAGAAAATCAAGGAAAGCAACACCATCGCACTCGGCACCCGCGATACCTCCCTGCCATTTTCGTATCTCGACGACAAGCAGCAACCGATCGGCTACTCGATTGACCTCTGCAACAAGATTGTTGACGCGATCAAGTCCGAACTGAATCTCCCCAATCTTCAGGTCAAGCTGATCCCGGTCATCTCGCAGACCCGTGTTCCGCTGGTGTCCAACGGCACCGTCGACCTTGAGTGCGGATCGACCACCAATACCTTGACGCGTCAGAAGCAGGTCGAGTTTTCGCACATCACGTTTGTCGGTGGCACGCGATTGCTGGTGAAAGCCAACTCCGGCATCAAGGAAGTGGAAGACCTGAAGGGAAAAACCATCTCGGTTTCGCAGGGCACCACCAACGAGCGCATCATCAAATCCATCAGCGAGCAGAAGCAGCTTGGCATCAAGATCCTGAATGTGAAGGATCACGGCGAAGGATTCATCGCTCTCGAGACTGGACGCGTGCAGGCAAACGTGAGTGACGACATACAGCTACTGGCGCTGGCGGCGAATGCGAAGCGTCCGCAGGATTTCGCCGTGGTCGGCCGCCAGCTATCGTATGAGCCTTTCGGCCTCATGTTCCGCCGCGGCGATGCGGATTTCAAATTGATGGTGAACAAAACGCTATCCGGCTTGTTCCGTTCCGGCGAAATCGAAAAAATCTACAACAAGTGGTTTACGCCTTTGGGTGCGCCAATCAGCGAGACGCTGCGTACTGCGTTTGCGATACAGGCGCTGCCGGAATAACCGCATAGAAAGGCGAAACCCAAGCGCTGGCGCGCCTTCTGGCGGCAAAATGCCGTGAACACCGCGCCAGTGCTTGAGTTTGCATCTGCGACTAATCGGCCATGGCCGGCTTTGCCATCCGCGCGCGTTCCGCACCATTACCTTCCGCCTCATTGACTTCCGCTTTATCGCCTTCCATCACCATCGGCCCGCTCCCCGACCAGCGATCGAGATAGAGGTAGATAACCGGCGTGATGAAGAGCGTGATGACTTGCGAAAACAGTAGTCCGCCGACCACGGCAAGACCCAATGGCTGCCGCAACTCCGCCCCGGCGCCCAGCCCGAAAGCGATCGGCATGGCGCCCATAAGTGCTGCGAGAGTCGTCATCATGATCGGCCGGAATCGCAGCAGGCACGCGGTGCGTATCGCCATTTGCGGTGACATGCCTTTGGTACGTTGTGCATCGATGGCGAAGTCGATCATCATGATGGCGTTCTTCTTGACGATGCCGATCAACATGACGATTCCGACGGTAGCGATGATCGACAGATCCATATTGAAGAACCACAGCGTGATCAGCGCACCGACCGCCGCGGAAGGCAAGCCCGCCAGAATGGTCAGCGGATGAATGTAGCTCTCGTAGAGCACCCCGAGCAGCACATAGATCACCAGCAGCGCGGAGATGATCAGCACCACCTGCCCACCTTGGGACGACTGGAAAGCGGCAGCATCGCCACCCCATGATGTGAGAATGCTCGCGGGCATTTTCAGCTGGTCGCGATACTGCAATATCTTCTTTGACGCATCGCCCAACGCCACACCCGGCGCCAGGTTGAATGACACCGTCAGCGCCTCCAGTTGCCCGGCGTGATTGATGGCGGTCGCGCCGGTTTCGCGTCGCACCGTTCCCAGCGCTGAAAGCGGAATCAGTTTGCCGCTCTTGGCGCGCACGAAAATCTTGCTGAAGGCGCTTTCGTCGGCGCGATCTTCGGCGCCCACTTGCATGATCACCTGAAAACTGTCGACCGACGTGAAGATGGTCGCGATCTGCCGCTCGCCGAATGCCGAATACATGGCGCTGCGAATATCCTGAATGTTCACGCCCATGGCGTTGGCGCGGTCGCGGTCGATGTCGAACCGTGCCTGCAAGCCTTTCAACTGCGCGTCGCTGGTGACATCGCGGAACAGCGGATCCGTGCGCATGAGGTTGATCATGCCGTCGGCGGCACTGCGCAGCGCGGCATTGTCGACGCTCTTCAAAGAGTACTGGTATCGCGCCTTGCTGGGGCGGCCGCCCAATCGCAGATTCTGCAATGGATTGGGAAATACATTGACGCCCGCAATCGCACGTGTCTCGCGCCGCAGCGATTCAACGACCTTTGACATGGACGGTCGCTGGCCGCGCGGTTTGAGTGTCACAAAGATGCGTCCGGAATTTCCGTCGAACGCATTGACGATCACGGTATCGGTGGCAGGATTGGCGCGAATGACCTCGCCGGTTCGTTGTAACAATTCACTCATTGCCGGGAAAGAAATATCTTCCACCGCCTCGACCGTGATGAGCATTTGACCGATATCCTCTTCCGGAAAAAAACCCTTCGGCAATAGATAGAACAGAAAGCCGGTCGCCACAAAGGTGGCGAGGGCAACACCCAGCACGACGCGCCTGCGCGCCAGCGCCGCGTCCAGCGTGCGCTCGTAGCGCCCGAGAACCCATTTGAAGACTCGCTCGAACCAGGCGGTCCAGCGTTCCGCGACATTCGCACCCGCACTGGCGTCATGCAGTTTCAGGAAGCGGCTCGCCAACATCGGGATCAGCGTCAGCGAGACCATGGCGGACACCATCACGGCAACACCGACGACCACGGCGAACTCGTGAAATAAAAGTCCGATCACGCCCGGCATGAAGAAGATCGGGATGAACACTGCCACCAGCGAGATCGAAATCGAGACGATGGTAAAGGTCATTTCGCGCGAGCCCTGCAGGGCGGCCTGCATCGGCTCCATGCCTTCTTCCATATGGCGGACGATATTTTCCAGCACCACGATGGCATCGTCCACCACCAGGCCGACGGCGAGCGTGATGGCCAGCAGTGAAATGTTATCGAGGCTGTAGCCAAGCCAGTAGACGACGGCCAGCGTGCCGAACAGGGAAATCGGCAATGACAGCGCCGGAATGATGGTGGCCATGACGTGCCGCAGGAAGAGGAAGATCACCAGTACCACCAGTGCCACGGTCAGGCCCAGGGTCAGTTTCACATCGTGGATCGCGTCGCGGATCGACTGCGAGCGGTCATTGCGCAATTTCACTTCCACCGAAGATGGCAATTGCTCGACCAGTCGCGGCAGCATCGCCTTGATGGTATCAACCGTCGCCACCGTGTTGGCATCCGGCTGGCGGCGTATAGACATGGTGATCGCGCGCTCGCCGTTGGCCCAACTCGCCGTCTTGACGGATTCCACACTGTCTTCCACTTGTGCAATATCGCCGAGCCGCACCGGACCGGCCGCGGTGGTGGCGATGATCAGATTGGAAAATTCGGCTGCACGCGTGAGTTGGCGATTGGCGGTGATGACGAGCGTCTGGCGCGCGCCTTCGAGCGTGCCCACCGGTGTATTGGCGTTCGCCGCGCGCACGGCGGCGGATACATCGTCCAGCGTCAGGCCGCGCGCGGCGGTTGCTTCCGGATCGACGCGCATGCGGATCGCGAATTTCTTCTGGCCATTGATGTCCACTTGCGCGACACCTGGCAGCGTAGATAACGACGGCAGGATCAGGTTTTCGGCATAGCTGTTCAATTCCGACAGCGGCATCGATGGCGAAATCAGGGTGAGAAACAGAACGGGCGAATCCGCGGGGTTGACCTTGCGATACGATGGCAGCGTGGTCATTTCAATCGGCAGCGCCCGCTGTGCGCGCAGCAGCGCGGCCTGCACGTCCACTGACGCGGCATCGATATTGCGGCCCTGATCGAACTCCAGCGTAATTTGGGTATTGCCAAGGCTACTGGTCGAACTCATGGTGTTCACGCCAGCGATGGTCGAGAACTGGCGTTCGAGTGGTGTGGCCACCGAAGAGGCCATTGTCTCCGGACTGGCGCCGGGTAAAACCGCCGACACCTGAATGGTCGGCGTGTCGTATTGAGGCAATGCGGCGATGGGAATGTTGTTGTAAGCGAGTACGCCCGCGACAATCACTGCCGCATTGAGCAGCACCGTCATGATCGGACGGCGAATGCAGAGTTCGGAGATATTCATGGGGGCCTCCTCGTCATTTCTTGACAGGCTTGGCGAGGTCTGTCCCGGTGGGCACGCCGTCTGTGTTACCACCCGCAGTATCTTTTGCGGTGGGTCTGCCGGTTCCAGCCGATGCGGCTTCGACAATGGTGCTGTCCTTGCGCACGTTCTGCGCACCTTCCACCACCACGCGGACGCCGGCACTGATACCGTTGGCGCCCTTGATGGCCGCGAGCCCGGACTGGATCAATTCGACCTCGACCGGCGTCATGATTGCCTTGTTGCCCTCGCCGACGATATAGACGAACTTGCGTTCCGGGCCCGATTGCACCGCCTGAACCGGCACGACCAACGCGCCGGGCAGCGTGCGCGCGGTGAGCGAGACATTCACAAAACTCCCCGGCCACAGCAATCGCTCGCCGTTGGCAAACGCCGCTTTCATGGCGATGGTACCGCTGGCGCTGTCCACCGTGCTCTCAATGAACGTGAGCTTGCCGGAAAGTGTCTGTTTTTGCGGCGTGGTCAGTTCGATGGTGACCGCCAACGGACCCTTGGCCATTGCGCGCTGTACATACGAAAGCTCGCGTTCCGGCAACGCGAACGACACGCCGATCGGATCGATCTGGCTGACGGTCACCAGCGCCTGTGTATTGGGCTGAACCAGACTGCCGACGCGAACTGAAATGGCGCCGGTGCGGCCCGCGAATGGTGCGCGGATTTGCGTTAGCGTACGCGCGACGCGGCTTGCTTCCGCGGCGGCTTCGTCGACCGCCAGTTGCCCTTTCAACACATCGGCCTGGTTGATGGCGGTATCGAGCGCGGATTGGGAAATGAACTTTTGCAGAAACAGTTCTCGCTGACGCACCAGATTGCGCTCGGTATTGGCCAGGTCGCTCCTGGTCTTGATGACCTGTGCCTCAGCCTTGCGAAGATTGGCTTCTTCGGTACGCGCATCAAGGACAAATAGCAGGTCACCTTTGTTGACGGCTTGGCCCTCCGTGAAGTGAATTGACTGGATGGTGCTGGATACCTGGGCGCGGATGTCGACTGCCTGCAAGGCCACCACCGAGCCATTGGCGATGACCGTGACGGGTAGATCCTGCTGTTTCACCCGCGCCGTGGTCACCGAGACCGGCGGGCTCGCCGTGCGTCCGGCCGTCGTCGCCGCATCGGCGCGGCTGCTTAACCACCACCATGTGGCCGCAACGAGCAAAATGACGACCGTACCAAGGACAAACGCCCAACGGAAAGAAAGAAAACCAGGGTTACGTGAGGTACGTGAGGGAACGGCAGTCATGGCAAATCCAAAAGGTGGTGGCGCCGGGCATACATTGCCCGGTGAAGTATCGTTATTCTGCGGGAAAGTGCGCTTGCTTGCGATGACTAGCTACAAGCAAACGCGAGAATGACTGCGAATGACGCCGCCGGAATGGCAAGTGCTTTGGCATAATGGCTTATCTTTGGTTCACCAGCCGTCAACGATTCCCGCCTCCTTCAAGCATGCAAGACGATTTCGATTTCACCAAGCCCCCGTCCGCGGGGCCTGCCGCGCCGGCGGTTGCCCCAGCACGCTTCAATCCTGCGGTCAGCAAATTCTACGATGCAATCGTCGCCGCCAGACTTTTCCGGACATCGGGAAAATACGAACAATTTCCGGCTGGAACCACACTGTTCACGGAAAAAGAACGAGCGGGGCGGAAAGGGTTATTTGGCAAGCGTGTGGTACCCCGTATGTACCTGGTCGTCAGTGGCGACGTGACGTTGAGCGCCAACGGAAAATTGCTGGACATAATCAAGACGGGCGGAATTTTCGGCGAGATGGCGGTGATCGACGATTCACCAGCCGGCAGCACCCGCAGCGCGACCGCCACCACCAAGTCCGAATGCCACGCGTTTTCGCTGGATGCCGCGGAACTGCAGGCGGCGCTGCAATCCACCCCTGAATTCGCTTTGATGCTGATGAGCGTGATGTTTGACCGCCTGCGTTTCCTCGCGGCGCGGTTGACGGTGCGCAAAATTGCCCCGGGGGCACATACCGGGCGCGAAGGCGCCACATTTACAACGGAACTTTTGTCCCGGTTGAACGGTGCACTGCCGCACGCCACGACGGTTCGATTCGACGCCGGCAAGGCCATCATGCGTGAAGGTGAGCCCGGTGTATGCATGTACGTGGTCATGCAAGGCAAAGTGGGAATATTCATACGCGACAATGAAGTTGAGACGGTCATTGCCGGCGGAACCTTTGGTGAGATGGCACTGGTGGATCAATCCCCGCGCACCGCCAGCGCCATCTCCCAAACTGAGTGCGTGCTACTGTCGGTGAACCGCAATACATTGTTGGAGCTCGTCAAATTGCAGCCGGAGATCGGGATGATCATGCTGCGCTCGGTAGCCGATCGGCTGCGGCATATGAATTCGCTGCTGGCCTGAGTGCGCGGCTGACGAGGCATGGTGGCGCCCGCGTGTAGCGTAATCAGGCTGGACAGTCGTCAACTCAGAGTGATTCCGGCGGGCGTGTTTCAGCAGCGCGACGTCACGTCGCTCAGCCTGTTTCAAAATGCATTGACCGAACTTCCCGATGCACTGTGGCGGCTCGTGCAACTTGAAACACTGAACCTTGGCGACAATCTCATCGAGACACTACCGGACGGTATTGGCCAATTGCGCCAACTGCGCATGCTCGATTTGGGGCACAACAAACTGACTGTGCTGCCGGATGTATTGGGTGACTTGAAAGCACTATCCGGTTTTCTCTATCTCAGCCACAACCGGCTCGTTGTGTTGCCAGATTCGCTCGGCAGGCTGTCCCGCCTTATGTATCTGAACGCCGGCGATAACTTGTTGACGGCACTGCACTCGCGTCTCGGCGACATGAAGGCACTATGTGAATTGCGTGTCCACCGAAATCGGCTGTCCGCCTTGCCCGACGGCATCGGCGAACTTGTGCAACTGAAGGAAATGCATGCGCAACAGAATCGGTTGTCCGCGCTACCGGAGAGCGTGGGCAATCTGCGGGAACTTCGGGAACTGGATCTCGCCGACAATGCGTTAACCGTATTACCGCATTCAATCGGCGGGCTTGGTCAGCTACGGCGGCTCAACCTGCGCAATAACGCCCTCACGGTGCTGCCGTCATCGCTCGGCGAACTTGCGCAATTGACGCACCTGGATCTCCGCGCGAACCCGCTTCATACACTGCCCAAAGAGATAGCCACGCTACCAAGACTGGAGAAACTGGATCTGCGTTGGTGCCAGCTCGATCCAGCGCCGACCTGGCTTGCGGACCTTCAAGCGCGCGGCTGCACGGTATATCAGTAGAGGCAGGTCGCTGTCGATGGCTGTCACCGTCGCGCCATACTCGTGTTTGTTGACCTCATTCTTTGCTATTCCATTTCGCCGTAAAACACTCGCGTGTCGTACTCAAACGCTATTGAGCCGTTTTTCTGGTGCGCGGCAAATATTTCCTGCGCGCGTCTTGCCATCGCCGCATGGCGCGGATCGTCGCGTCCTGGCACGTACGATGAGGAATTGAGCCGGCCCATCAGGCCATCGAGATCAAAGCGCTGCACGTTGTCAAACGCCGCTTCGAGCGGTGGCGCACCAAAAAACGCGGCGAACACCGCCTTGTCCTGTACGTTCTTGTGATTGATCTCGTTATAGTCGGTGCCGAATTCCTGGAGCAATGCTTCGTAGTCGCGCAGGAACGGCGTGGAATCGGTGCGGCGATCATTCCAAATCAACGACACCCAGCCGGGTTCCTTCAATATGCGCTGGAACTCGAGGCGCGCTTTCGGCTGATCGAACCAGTGGAACGCCTGACCGGCCACCACAAAATCCATTGAGTTTGCCGGCAGGCGCGTGGCCTCGGAGGCCCCTTCCACACTGGTGAAGCGCGCGTATTCCGCCAGGTGGTGCTCCCCGGCTTCGCGCATGTCGCGATTGGGCTCCACGCCGGCAACCGGATTGCCATTTTCCAAAAACAATTTGGTGAGAATGCCGGTGCCGGAACCGATGTCGGCGATGACGCTTTCCGGCGTCAGTCCGCATTTCTCCGCCAGCAGATCAATGATCTCGATGGGATAGTTCGGGCGATATTTGATGTAGTCGTCGACACGGGATGAGAAGCGCGTGGTGGCGTTCTTGGCAACCATGGGTAGTTCTCCTAGAACCAGTTATCTTTCATATCCAGCGTCGTGGTATCGAGCGACTCCAGCAGATTCAGCATCGGCCGAACCTTGGGCAGTTCCCAGCGAATGAAGTATTGGCAGGCCTGCATTTTGCCGCGATAAAAATCATCGTGGCGATTCGGCGCGGCGGCCGCCGCAAGCGCCAGTTCAACCCAGATCCACGCCATGACGATATGCCCGAACGCTTCCAGATAGACGGTTGCGTTGGCGAGTGTTTTATTGATATCTCCGGCCGCGTGCAAATCCCGGGTCGCTTCAACCAGATGATCGAGCAGGCTGAAAACCTCGCCAACGAGTTCCGTGAGATCGCCATCTTCATCGGCCCGATGCAGCGTCGCCTCCATCCGCGACACCAGCAACTTCAATGCGGCGCCATCCTGCAACACCACCTTGCGGGAAAGCAGGTCCAGCCCCTGAATACCGTGCGTGCCTTCGTGAATCGGATTGAGGCGATTGTCGCGGTAAAACTGCTCGACCGGAAAATCGCGCGTGTAGCCGTAGCCGCCGTGTACCTGAATCGCCAGGCTATTGGCTTCCACGCACCATTGCGAGGGCCAGCTCTTGGCGATCGGCGTAAGAATATCAAGCAGCAGGGTTGCGTCGCGACGCGCGATTTCACTCTCCGCGGTTTTTTCGTCATCGACCAGTTTTGCGCAATACAAATTCAGCGCCAGTGCGCCTTCCACATAGGATTTTTGTGCTAGCAACATGCGCCGCACATCGGCGTGCTCAATGATGGGGACTTGTGGCGAAGAGGGGTCTTTCGCCTGCGGATGCCGGCCCTGCGGGCGATTGCGCGCGTAGTCGAGCGCATGCAGATAGCCGGTATAGCCGAGCATGGTTGCGCCGAGTCCCACGCCGATGCGCGCCTCGTTCATCATGTGAAACATGCAAGCGAGGCCTTTCCCGGCTTCGCCCACCAGATAGCCGACCGCACCGGCTTTCCCGGCAGGTTTCCATTTGCCCTCGCCGAAATTGAGCAGCGTGTTGACGGTACCGCGATAGCCCATTTTGTGATTGAGGCCAGCCAGCGCGACATCGTTTCGTTCACCCAGTGTGAAATCGGCATTCACCAGAAATTTTGGTACGACAAAAAGCGAAATGCCTTTGGTGCCGGGAATCAGCTTCCCGTCCGGCCCGGGCAATTTGGCCAGCACCAGGTGAATGATGTTTTCGGCGAGATCGTGTTCGCCCGCGGAGATCCACATTTTGTTGCCGCTGAGGCGGTACGCATCCGCGCCATCGGGTTCAGCGCGAGTCTTGATATCCGCCAACGACGAACCGGCCTGTGGCTCCGACAGGCACATGGTGCCGAAGTAGCGGCCCGCCAGCATCGGTTTTACGTACCTCTCAACCTGTTGTGGCGAGCCGTGCGCCAGCAACAGGTTAGCGGCGCCTATAGTGAGAAACGGATAGCCCGCGGTCGCAACGTTGGCACCCATGAACCAAGCCATGCACGCCTTTTCGACTACGGTGGGCAATTGCATGCCGCCCAGCGGATAGTCCTGTCCCGCCGCCATCAAACCGGCAGCGGCAAACGCGTCCAAGGCGGGCTTGATCTCCGGGATCAGGTGAACATGCTTACCATCGAAATGCGGTTCATTGAGGTCGGCCTTGCGGTTATGCGGCGCAAACAAATCCGTGGCGATCTGCTCACTGGTTTTCAGGGACGCATCGAACGTGTCACGCGAATGGTCGGCGTAACGGGGACGAGCCGTCAACGATTCGACATCGAGCCATTCGTAGAGCAGGAACTCGATGTCGCGGGCGGAGAGGATCTTGCTCATGCTGTGTTGAACGTTTTTCCTTCCGCCGCCAGTCTCCTCAGCAGAGGCGCGGGTTCCCAGAACAGCGAATCGGCATGGGGATTGCGTGCAAAGCCATTCATCACCTCGACAACTTTTTCAAGTCCGATCCGATCGGCATAATGCATCGGACCGCCGCGCCACAGTGGAAATCCATAGCCCGTGAGATAGATGACATCGATATCCGATGCTCGCGAGGCAATACCCTCTTCGAGGATATGCGCCGCCTCGTTAACCAGCGAATAAACGAGGCGATCGACGATCTCTTGCTTGCTGATGGGACGCGCGGAAACGCCGATGACTTTTCGATGTTGCAGAAGCATCTCCGCGACAATCGGCGAGGCGTAGGCAGTACGGTCGCCAGCTTTGTAGTCGTACCAGCCGGCACCTGCCTTTTGCCCGAAGCGCCCGAGCTCGCACAGCCGATCGGCGGCTTGCGAATATTTGAGCGTGGGATGTTCGACATAGCGCCGCTTGCGGATATACCAGCCAACATCATTGCCAGCGAGGTCGCTCATGCGAAACGGGCCCATGGCGAACCCGAATTCCTCGATCGCGCGATCGATCTCTTCCACCGACGCGCCTTCATCCAGCAGGAACATTGCCTGGCGCAAGTACTGCTCGATCATGCGATTGCCGATGAACCCGTCACAAACGCCGGAGACTACCGCGGTCTTCCTGATTTTCTTCGCGAGCTTCATGACGGTAACCAACACGTCACCGGCCGTTTCCCTGCCGCGCACCACTTCCAGCAACTTCATCACATTGGCGGGGCTGAAAAAATGCATGCCGATGACATCGCGTGGTCGCTTGGTGAATTGGGCGATACGATTCAAGTCGAGCATTGAGGTATTACTGGCGAGAATGGCGCCCGGCTTCATGACGCGGTCGAGCTTCTCGAACACTTGTTGCTTCACGCCAATATCTTCAAATACCGCTTCGATGACGAGGTCCGCATCAACGAGATCTTCGTAATCAAGTGTCGCCTTCAAATGACTCATGCGTTGTTCGCATTGTTCCGCGGTGAGCTTACCTTTCTTTACGGTGTTCTCGTAGTTCTTCCAAACAGTCGCCACACCGCGATCCAGCGCGTCCTGTTTCATTTCCAGCAGCACAACCGGGATGCCGGCATTCAGGAAACTCATCGTGATACCACCGCCCATGGTGCCCGCGCCGATGATCGCGACCATCTTGATCGGACGCGTCGCGGTTGTGTCCGGCACATTGGGAATTTTGGAGGCCGCACGCTCGGCAAAGAACGCGTGCCGCAAGGCGGCCGATTCCGGCGTCGCGACCAATTCCGAAAACAGTTTGAATTCGTAAGCGAGGCCTTCGTCGATCTTATTCGTAACAGCAGCTTCGACCGCGTCGACACACTTGAGTGGCGCGGGAAAATGTTTGCTGGCCGCGGCAACCTTGGTGCGCGCCGCGGTGAAGATCTCCCCTGCATTCGCCAGCTCTATTGTCATGTCGCGCACGCGCGGCAGCTTGCTTCCCGCAGCGATTACTTCGTGCGCGAATGCCAGCGCTCCGGCGAGAAAATCACCGTCGATCAACTTGTCGAGCATTCCGGTTTGGGCAAGTAACTCCGACTTCACCGGATCGCCTGAAACAATCATGTTCAAGGCGAGTTCCATCCCGGCTCGACCATGCAATACGCGCGGCAGACGCTGCGTGCCACCGGCGCCCGGCAAGATACCTATCTTCACTTCGGGCAGTCCGATCATGACGCCGGGTGCCGCGACACGGTAATGACAGCCGAGGGAAATCTCCGTGCCGCCGCCCATGCAAACGCCATTGATCGCGGCAATTACCGGCTTCGGACTGGCCTCGAACATGGCGATGAGGTCGTGCAGATTCGGCGATTGCATCGCCTCGGGCTTGTCGAATTCCTTGATATCGGCGCCACCGGAGAAAACTTTGCCCGCACCAGTAATGATGATTGCGTTGACGCGGGTGTCGGCGAGCGCCTTTTTCAGGCCGCCTTCGATGCCTTGGCGGGTGGCAAGGCCCATGCCGTTAATGGGTGGATGGTCGAGCGTGACTACCGCAACGGATTCATGGGTTTTGTATTGGGCTGTCATGGGATTTGATGTTTCTGTTTTTCGAGAAGTGTGTCGGGGATTCTGCGCGAATGCCGATGAGATTTGCCCTCGCAAATTTCATCTTGCTTTTTTCGGCATGCGCGAGAAGACGCGGTCATACAGCCAGTTGGGCGCGATTCGCAAAATTCGCCCGGCAATGCCCATCGTCCACGGAATCACCGTGAAGCTGGTCCGGGCATCGATTGCGCGCGCAAATCGCACTACCGCTTCGTCAACATCGATCAGGAACGGCATCTTGTATTTATTGACAGCCGTCATCGGCGTGCGGATATATCCCGGACAGATAGTGACAACCGAGACCCCACTGGCGCGTAGTTCAACGCGCAGTGATTCGCAATATTTGATCGCTGCCGCCTTCGACGCAGAATAGGCGCCGCCACCGGGGATGCCGCGAAATCCCGCCACACTGGCAATTCCGACCAGCGTCCCTGCGCCCTTGTCACGCATGGGCGCGACGAACGGATGAAATGTGTTCACCATTCCCATTACATTTACATCGAGGATTTCCTGGAACGCCTTGAGGTCGTCCCTGATTTCGGTCAACGTACCTCGCGAGATACCGGCGTTGGCAATGACGATGTCCGGGGCGCCATAGCGGGTCATGAAATCGTTCGCCGCCTGCGTCAGGCCGACGGCATCGCGAACGTCGAGCAAATAGATGGCGGGCGCGGGATTGAGATCGGCGGCGAGTTTCTCAAGGTGTTCTTTGCGTCTCGCCACCAGCCCCAATTGACATCCGCGAGAGGCATAGAGTCTCGCGAGGGATTCACCGATGCCCGAGGAGGCGCCGGTGATGAAAACGGTCGGTGCTGTCATCAGGCTATTTTACGCGGGTCCGCGCGACGCACGATGTCGCGCAATGCTTTCGCAGGATCGGAAATGAAAAACGCGGGCCGGAATGCTCCGGTACCCGCGCTTCTTGTTTTGCCGTGATCCTGTTATTTCTTTTTTGCAGGTGCGGTTGGTGCCGTGGGAGCGGTCACTGCGGCGACTGGCTTGCTGGCAGCACGCGCATTCGCAAGCAGCTGATCAACATTCGCAAACAATTGCTCGGATCCTCCCTCCAACAGGAAGCGGCCATTGACCGCGACGGCAGGCGTGGATTGGACCTTGTAATCACTGCTCATCCTGCGCGCACGATTGATTTTGTTTTGCACTGAGAAGGAGCGTTGCATTTCTTCATATTTCTTGGTGTCGACACCCTGTTTTTCCAGCCACTTGTTGAGTGTTGCAGGATTGCCAAGCATCACATTTTCGAGGTTTGCTGCATCAAAAAGCTTTTGATGCAGTTTTTCCTGCAGGCCCATGGCTTCCAGTGTGTAGAAGATCGGCGCGCTGTCGATACCGCGAACCGCAAATGCCGCAGGAACACGTTTTACCTTCACGTCGGCGGGCTGTTTGGCCATCCATTCGGCCAGCCGCGGCTCGAGGTTTGCACAGTGTATGCAGCCATAGGCGAAGAATTCCAGCACCTCAAGCTTGCCGTCGTTTTCGACCGGCTGCGGCGGGTTCAGAGGAATCACATCACGCGGACCGCCCTGAGCGAGCGCATTGCCAATGGCAAATGCAGCGACAAGCGCAATGCTGGCGCGCTGAATCCAGATTTTAAAAGTCATATTCATCCTGTTGAGCTTAATGGCAGGGGGTTAGTCGGAACTTTTTACAACGGCGGCGGCAATACTGCCTTGAGACAGCGTTGCCTTGATTCTGTTCACTTCGTCCATGCTTTTGAAGGGGCCGAGTCGCACTCGATATAACGTTCCCTTGTCGGGCAAGTTGACAGGCCGGACAATCGCCTCAAATCCGGCGAATGCAACCTTGGCTTTCATGTTATCGGCGTCGGTCTGGCTCTGAAAGGCGCCCGCTTGCAGGTAGAAAATTTCGCCGCTGGCGGGTTTCACATCCGGCTTGGCGTCGGGTTTCGAGACCGGTTTCTGCTCCGGCGCGGTGCGCGCCGCCGGTTCAACGAATTTGGGCGCGCTTGCCGCCTCAACTTTGGGACCCGTCTTGCCACCCTTGTCGCTTTTGTCACCAGGTAATATTTGATAAAACTCGAAGCGCGGCTTTTCCGCTTCGCCCTTGAAAACGGGGGGCGGGGAAGTGTCTGGCGCGGCCAATGTTCTGGATGGAATTGTCGGCAGCGCTTCGATCGGCCGCGATTTCTCAATAAATGGATTGTTGGCGCGATTCAACCAGATCGCGAGTCCCAGCGCCAAGCCGATACCGAGCAGCAAACCGATGATGATGCCGATAAACATCGGATTCATCCCACGCTTCTTGCCGCCGTCACCACCGTCGGTCCGCGATCCCGCAGGTTTGTAATCCCTGGCCATGATTTACATTTTCTCCGGCGCGGATACACCCAGCACCGCAAGCCCGTTCCTCAGAACATGCCGCGTCGAGACGATCAATGCCAGTCTTGCCAGTTTCAATTTTTCATCCTCAACCAGAAACTTTTCAGCATTGTAGTAGCTGTGCAACTTGGCGGCGAGTTCGGCCAGATAGACGCAGACCAGGTGCGGCGAAAGTTCACGCGCGGCGGTGGCAAGCAACTCCGGAAAATCAGCCAGCGCGCGCAACAGGTCGGACTCGTATTTGCTGGTCAGCGGCGATAGATCCGCTCCCGTCAATGTCTCGGTATTTCCGCCCCACTGGCCCAGTACGCTGCAAATGCGCGCATGGGCATATTGCACGTAGTAGACCGGGTTTTCTTCCGAGCGGCTCTTGGCGAGGTCGATATCAAACGTGAGCTGCGAATCGGACTTGCGCATCACGAAAAAGTAACGCGTGGCGTCCCGGCCAACTTCGTCGATCAGATCGCTCAGTGTCACATAGCTGCCGGCGCGCTTCGAGATTTTTACCTCTTCGGCGCCGCGCATCACCGTGATCATCTGGTGCAACACGTAGTCCGGATAGCCTTTCGGCACGCCCATTTCCATCGCCTGCAGGCCCGCGCGCACGCGCGCAAGGGAGCCGTGGTGGTCGGCGCCCAGCTCGGTAATGGCGCGCGTGAAACCGCGTTCCCACTTGGTCACGTGGTACGCAACGTCCGGCACAAAGTAGGTGTAGGTGCCGTCGGATTTCCGCATGACGCGATCTTTATCGTCACCATAGTCGGTGCTTTTGAGCCAGAGCGCGCCATCCTTTTCGTACGTGTGGCCCATCTTCACCAGATGATCGACCGTTTTTTCGACGAGACCATCGGTATAGAGCGATGACTCGAGAAAGTACATATCGAACTGCACGTCGAAGGCCTTGAGATCGAGGTCTTGCTCGTGACGTAATGCGGCCACGGCAAACTTGCGGACGGCATCAATGTCTTCGCCTTTGGTGTCGCGGGGATTCTCCTGCGCGTAGCGCTCGGCGATTTCCACGATGTATTGACCGCGATATCCATCCTCCGGAAACGCCGCATCAAGGCCTGTTTTCTCACGCAGGCGCGCCTGCACGGACAAACCCAGATTGTTGATTTGTGCGCCCGCGTCGTTGTAGTAAAACTCGCGGCTGACGCTCCAGCCCTGCGCTTCCAGCAGACGCGCCAGCGTATCACCGGTCGCCGCGCCGCGGCCATGGCCAACATGCAGCGGACCCGTGGGATTGGCTGAAACAAATTCAACCATTACCTTGCGCCCGCCGCCCGTCGTACTTTTACCGAAGTCATTAGGGTTGGCCAAAATCGCGGCGACCACTCGTGTTTCTGCAGCCGAGGCAAGCCGGATATTGATGAATCCGGGACCGGCAATTTCGGGCTGGCCTGCCAGCAATTCGGACGCGGGAAGTGCTGCAACGATTGCGACGGCGATATCGCGTGGCTTGACGCCAAGTTTCTTGGCGAGCTGCAATGCGCTGTTTACCGCGAAATGCCCGTGGTCGGGATTTTTCGGTTTTTCCACTTCAATGACGAACGGAACGGCATCATCGCGTAGTTCGGGATAGGCGACAAACAGGGCTTGCTGAAATAGCGCGGCAATGGCGCTCTTGTTGTCGATGAACGTGGCGGATGGCATGCAGAATACTCAAAAGTAAGTCGGAAATTATAGCTGGAAGGGACGGTGAAAGCGACTAAATCCCGCGAAATCCACCCGGCGATAGCCCGCATAAATCACGAAAACACTAGCATTGGCGGGGCGTTATAGCCATTTATGCTCGAAGAAGCCCGTCAATACTGGAGTTTTGTTGTTGCCAATAGCTTCGTATCAATATGTTGCCAAGGTTCGCGAGCGGCTCATCCGGTTACGCCAACGTCTAGACGTCCAACGGATCCACATCGATCACCCACTTCACGGCACGCGAATCGTGCTCGCGCACCTTTGGCAGCCATTTCGACAGAAACTGTTGCAGCTCCATCCGTGAACCCGCCTGCACCATTAACTGCTGCCGCTCAAAACCCGCCTTGCGCGAAAGTGGGGCCGCGACCGGATCCCAGACGTGCAGCGATGCGGCAGGCTGTGCGGATAGATATTGGCGCGCCTCATCAACCGCATGGCTCATGAATTCACGCAAGACGTCCTCGGCTTTCGCCTCCGCTCGCAGCAGTGCGAGAAACGAATACGGCGGCAGATTCGCGAGTTTTCTCTCGGCCATCGCCATTTCCGCAAACCGCGGATGATCCTGTGCGGCAACGGCCTGATACAGCGGATGGGTGGCGAAGCGCGTCTGGATCAGCACGCGTCCAGGCAAATCGGCGCGTCCCGCGCGTCCGGCCACCTGCATAAGCTGGGCAACCATGCGCTCGGCAGCGCGGAAATCCGCCGAGAACATCGCGCCATCGGCATTTACTACACCGACCAGCGTGATTCGCGGAAAGTCGTGGCCCTTGGAAAGCATTTGCGTACCGACCAGCACATCGAGTTCACCGGCAGCGGCCGCATCGAATATTTTCTCTGCCGACCCGCGCCGTCGCGTGGAATCGCGATCGACGCGTGCAATGCGCGCGTCTGGCAAATGCGCGCGGAGCGCAATCTCGACGCGTTCAGTACCCTGTCCGGCAGGGATCAATTCATGGCTGCCACAATCTCTACACGTGCCCGGGACGCGGGTTTGATATCCGCAGTGGTGACACTTCAGACGCCTGTCCCGCTGATGAAAAACCAGCCGCGCGCTGCAACGCGTGCAATCCGGCATCCAGCCACAGTGCGCACAAACCAGCGCCGGCGAATAACCGCGACGATTGATGAATACCAACGCTTGTTCGCCGCCTTTGACGGTGTCTTCCAGCGCCCTGATCAGCGTGGCCGACAACCCGTCTTCAGCGCGCTCGCCATTCAGGTCGATGAAATCAATTCGCGGCAATGCCGCATTAGGCGCGGCGCGCTGGTTGAGTCTCAACCCGGTGAATCGTCCCCGTGCGACGTTTTGCAAACTCTCCAGCGACGGCGTGGCCGAGCCCAGGACGACAGGACATTCCGCCTGCTGTGCACGGAACACGGCCACGTCGCGCGCCGAATAGCGGAATCCTTCCTGTTGCTTGAAAGAGGCGTCATGCTCTTCATCCACAATGATGATGCCCAGGCGCGGCAGGGACGTAAACACGGCCAGACGCGTACCGATGATGATATCGGCGCGCCCTGAATGAGCGTCGAGGTAGCCGGACAATCGCGGCACGTCCGCGAGGCCGCTATGTTGCTGCACGATGCACGCGTCGGGAAAGCGCGATTCCAATTGGCGGAGAAACTGCGGTGTGAGATTGATTTCCGGCATCAGCACCATTGCCTGCTTGCCACGATTCACTGCCGCCGCAATGACATGCAGATAAACCTCGGTCTTGCCGCTGCCCGTGATGCCTGAGAGCAGAAACGGCGCGAACACGCCCAACTTGTCAGTGACTGCGCCAACGGCCTCCGACTGTTCACGATTCGGCGTGGGACCGGGAACGAAAGCTCGCGGTAGTGAAGCCGCAATTGGCGGCGGTTTATCAGCATCCAGTTCATGCACAGCGACCCAGCCTTTCGCCTGGAGCGTACGCAGGATGCCGGCAGCGCGCACATGGCGCGATTGCAGCGCCTTCACCGTTTGCGGCGCCGGCTCAACGGCGGCCAATATTGCACGTTGCGCAACGGCGCGCGCGGACACTGAGGGCAGCGCTTCACGACCGGCGCCGGTAATGGTCACGACATGATTTTTTCTTCGCGCCACCAGCCGCATCGCGCGCATGGCGGGCGGCAGTCCATTCAATGCGATTGGACCAAACGGGTGATGGTAGTAATTCTGGCAAAAGCGGATCAACGCGAAATCGTCCGCGGAAAATTTCGGCAATCCACGCTGGATAAACCTGACCGGCTTCAGCTTGTCCCGAGCGACCTCGGAAACGTCGCTGATGCCGACGATGACACCGCTAAACAACTTGTTGCCGAATGGCACGACGACCAGCCTGCCAATATCGCTTTCGGTCACATTCGCGGCAAAGAAATCGAAATTTTTCGCAATCGGAAGATCCAATGCCACTTGGACAATATCCAAGACCATATCAGCGCAAACTCTCTAGCGGGGCTGCCGGAAACCCGCATGGATATTGGGTCTCCAGCCTGTGGATAACTTTGTGCATAGGTCTGGTTGCAACAATGATTTCTTGCGGCATACTCGTAAAGGGCCAGGATCTTGAATGCAGGAATACATTTAATTTTCATTAAATACAAGTATTTATAACGTCTTTCTGTCAAGCGTCACGAAATACCGCCGCTATTTTTGGAGAACAAGCTTTCTGTGCATAAGCAAGCCTGCAACGCATCCAAATTCAAAATATTTTTCTTGACAAGGCCCTCTGCTTAAACACTAGTGCTGGCGCGGTGAACAGCGTTAACGAGCGCTTCCACATGCTCCGGGTCAGTAAATTGCGAGATGCCGTGACCAAGATTAAAAACATGCCCCGATGCAATATTGTCGAAGGCAAATTCGGCCAGAACGCGCCTCGCTTCGCGTTCAATGGTGGCCTTATCGCCGAACAATGTATTCGGGTCGAGGTTGCCCTGCAACGCAACTTTGTGCCCGACACGTTTCTTTGCCTGCGCCAGATCGACCGTCCAATCGAGCCCCAACGCATCGGCACCGATGTCGGCCATCGGTTCCAGCCACAACCCGCCGCCTTTGGTAAAAAAAATGCGCGGCACGATTCGCCCATCGTTGGTTCGCTTCAATCCCGACATGACGCGTTCTGCATATGCCAGCGAGAATTCGCGATAGGCATTGTGCGCAAGCGTTCCGCCCCAGGTATCGAAGAGCATGACGGCCTGCGCGCCTGCGTCAATCTGCGCGTTCAAGTATGCAATCACGCTCCTAGTATTTTTTTCGAGGATGGTGTGCAGCAGATCGGGGCGCTGATAGAGCATTGTTTTCACGCGGCGAAAATCATCCGATCCACCACCTTCGATCATGTAGCAGGCCAACGTAAACGGGCTGCCCGAGAAGCCGATCAGTGGCACCCGGCCATTCAATGCCCGGCGAATTTGCGATACCGCGTCGGTGACATAGGAAAGCTGCGACATATCCGCGACCGGCAGTTTTTTCACATCCTCTTCCGTGCGAACAGTGCGTTCAAACTTGGGGCCTTCTCCCTCCACAAAGTACAGCCCCAAGCCCATCGCATCCGGAATGGTGAGGATGTCGGAAAATAGTATCGCCGCGTCGAGCGCAAAACGGTCGAGCGGCTGCAGCGTTACTTCGGTGCAATAGTCCGGGCTTTTTGCAAGCCCCAGAAAACTGCCCGCGCGTTTGCGGGTGGCGTTGTATTCCGGCAAATAACGGCCCGCCTGACGCATGATCCAGATGGGGGTATAGGGCGTTGGCTCGCGCATCAGTGCGCGCAGGAAAGTGTCGTTTTGGATTGGAGACATGAGAATTTGATGTGGTAGAAACGAAAAGGCGCGACCGTTAGTCGCGCCCCGCATTATCTCACTGCAACCGCAGCCGCGCGGTCTAAAATTCCTCTATCGCGGCAATTCGCTCGACCCCATCAAATACTCGTCGACCGAACGTGCGCACTGCCGCCCCTCGCGAATCGCCCATACCACCAGTGATTGACCCCGGCGCATGTCGCCAGCGGCAAATACCTTCGGATTCGTGGTCTGGTAAGCGCCGTTGCCTTCGGTTGTCGCCCTGACGTTGTCGCGCGGGTCTTTCTCGACGCCCAAGGCGCCAAACTGTTCCAGCAATCCCTTTTGCACTGGCCCCATGAATCCCATCGCCAGCAACACCAGGTCGGCCTTCATCTCAAATTCCGAGCCGGGAACTTCCTGCATCTTTCCTTCTTTCCATTCGACTCGAACCGCCTTAAGTTTTTCAACTTTGCCATTCTTGCCAATGAACGCCTTGGTCGCGACTGACCAGTCGCGCTCGCAGCCCTCTTCGTGAGACGAGGAAGTGCGCAGCTTGATCGGCCAGTAAGGCCACACCATCGGCTTGTTTTCCTGCTCCGGAGGTTGAGGCAACAATTCAAACTGAGTAATTGATTTGGCGCCATGACGATTGGATGTGCCGACACAATCACTACCCGTGTCGCCGCCGCCGATCACCACCACATGCTTGCCGGTCGCCATCAATTGACCCGGCACCTTATCCCCTGCCACCACCCTGTTTTGCAGTGGCAGAAAATCCATCGCGAAATGAATGCCCTCCAGTTCCCGCCCAGGCACCGGGAGATCGCGCGGCCATTCGGCGCCACCGGAAAGCACGACGGCATCAAAATCCTGCATCAGTACGTGAGCAGGCGTATCAACACCGACATGCTGATTGACGCGAAACTGGACACCTTCCGCCTCCATCTGCTCAATTCGGCGATCGATATGCGATTTCTCCATCTTGAAATCCGGGATACCGTATCGCAGAAGTCCGCCGATGCGGTCCGCTTTTTCAAATACGATCACATCATGACCAACACGTCCAAGCTGTTGCGCTGCCGCGAGACCCGCTGGCCCAGAACCAACCACGGCAACTCTCTTGCCGGTTTTGCGCTTGGGCGGCAAAGGCGTGACCCAGCCCATTTCCCAGCCTTTGTCGATAATGGCGTGCTCGATGGATTTGATTCCTACCGCATCGCTATTGATATTCAACGTACATGCCGCTTCACACGGCGCGGGGCACACGCGACCGGTGAATTCCGGAAAGTTGTTGGTCGAATGCAAATTATCCAGAGCACCTTGCCAATTTTGTCGATAAACCAGATCGTTGAAATCCGGAATGATGTTATTGACCGGACAACCATTCTGGCAAAACGGGATGCCGCAATCCATGCAGCGGGCACCCTGCGTCTTCGCGTCGTCGTCATTCAGGTGTAGTGTGAATTCGCGATAATTCTTCAGTCGCTCGGCCGGCGCAATCGATGCCTCGCTCAGTCGTTGATATTCCAGAAATCCTGTTGGCTTGCCCATGCAATTCTTTCGCGCTGTCGTTGCGCATCAATCGCGCAGCGGTTGTTATGGAGGAGGCTGACGTGAATCGTCAGGCGGCCTTTTTCTTGAGCGCCGCAATGTTTTTCTCGGCTAGTTGCTTCAAGGCCCGGCGGTATTCGGTCGGCATCACTTTCACGAAGGTTCGCGACCACTTTGGCCAATTTCCGAGCATGTCGACGGCGCGCTGGCTGCCCGTGTATGTGGCATGGTTTTCAATCAGGGATTTCAGTAGCGCGCTATCCGATTTCCCCAAGTGCGATCCAGAAGTGACTGCATCGGTGATTTGCTCAAGTTCCACCATGGCGAGATTGCAGCGGTTCCTGAAACTGCCATCCTCATCCTGCACATAAGCAACGCCACCCGACATGCCAGCGGCGAAGTTGCGGCCCGTTGGCCCCAACACCACGACTGTTCCACCGGTCATGTATTCACATGCGTGATCACCCGTACCCTCCACCACGGCCGAGGCGCCGGAATTGCGCACGCAAAATCGCTCACCCGCGACGCCGCGAAAATATGATTCCCCCGCCGTCGCACCATACATGACCGTATTACCAACGATGATGTTCTCCATGGGGTCCCCACGGAATTCGGCCAGCGGCTTGACAATGATGTGTCCGCCACTCATGCCTTTGCCAACGTAGTCGTTGGCCTGACCCGTCAATTCGAGCGTGATGCCCCGAGCGAGAAATGCGCCAAAACTCTGCCCGGCCGTCCCAGTGAGCTTGATCGTGATCGTGCCCTGCGGCAAGCCTTCGTTGCCGAAACGCCTGGCAACTTCGCCCGACAGCATTGCGCCCACTGTTCGGTTGAGATTGCGAATGGTTGCTTCAATGGCAACTTTCTCGCGTTTTTCCAGTGCCGGTTTCGCGCGCTCAATAAGCATATTGTCGAGCGCGCCAGTCAAGCCGTGATCCTGGGTTTCGCAATGGCGGCGAGCAACGTCGTTTGGCATGTCGGGCAGATGAAAAATTCGCGAAAAATCCAGCCCCTTTGCCTTCCAGTGCGAAATGCCCTTCCGCGTCTCAAGCAAGTCGGCGCGACCGATCAGGTCATCGAACTTGCGAATGCCCATGCTAGCCATCAACTCGCGCACCTCCTCAGCGACAAAAAAGAAGAAGTTCACCACATGCTCCGGCTGCCCGGAAAATTTCTTGCGAAGCACCGGGTCCTGTGTGGCGACGCCGACCGGGCAAGTATTCAAGTGGCATTTGCGCATCATGATGCAGCCTTCGACCACCAATGGTGCGGTGGCAAAACCGAATTCATCCGCACCCAGCAATGCACCGATAATCACGTCACGACCGGTTTTCATTTGCCCATCAACCTGCACCGCGATGCGGCCACGCAGGCGATTCAGAACCAGTGTTTGCTGGGTTTCCGCCAGACCCAACTCCCCCGGTGTGCCCGCGTGCTTGATGGATGACACGGGCGACGCCCCGGTTCCGCCGTCGTGACCGGCAATCGTGACGTGATCTGCTTTCGCTTTCGCGACTCCAGCCGCCACTGTCCCCACGCCAACTTCCGACACCAGCTTCACGGAGATCGAGGCCTGTGAATTACAGTTTTTAAGGTCGTGAATCAACTGCGCCAGATCTTCGATGGAATAAATATCGTGATGCGGCGGCGGAGAAATCAGTTCGACGCCGGGTGTCGCGAAACGTAACTTGCCGATGTACTCGGAGACCTTGTGTCCCGGGAGTTGACCACCTTCACCCGGTTTGGCGCCTTGTGCCATCTTTATCTGGATTTGATCGGCGGAATTGAGGTATTCGGCGGTCACGCCAAAGCGTGCGGACGCAACCTGTTTGATCCGCGAACGCATTGAATCGCCTGGCAACAGGCGAATGTCCGTTTCCACGGCGTCGCCCAGTTTGCTCTTCATCGTTTCACCAGCCTTCAGCACGGGGATGAAACGCCGGGGATCTTCTCCACCTTCGCCCGTGTTCGACTTGCCGCCGATTCGATTCATTGCGACCGCCAGCGTCGCGTGTGCTTCAGTCGAAATGGAGCCAAGTGACATCGCACCCGTTGCAAATCGCTTGACGATTTCTTTGGCTGGTTCAATTTCCTCGATTGGAACCGGCGCACCAACAGACTTGATCTCAAACAAGCCGCGCAATGTCATGTGACGCCGCGTCTGATCATTGATGAGCTTCGCGTACTCCTTGTAGGTCGAATATGAATTCGCTCTGGTGGAATGCTGCAATTTGGCGATCACGTCCGGCGTCCACATATGCTCTTCGCCACGCACACGATAGGCATGTTCACCACCAGCGTCGAGTTGGGTACGTAACACAGGATCGTCACCAAACGCTTTTTGGTGCAGCCGCATCGCCTCTTCGGCAATCTCAAAGATACCAATTCCTTCGACGTTGGTCGCAGTGCCGGTGAAATACTTGTTCACGAACTCCTTGGACAAGCCCACCGCCTCGAAAATCTGCGCGCCGCAGTAACTTTGATAGGTCGAGATGCCCATCTTCGACATTACTTTCAGCAAGCCTTTGGATATTGCCTTGATATATTTTTGCTCGGCTTCCTTCGGATCCACTCCGGGGAGGTACTCGCGCATATTGTGAAGCGTCTCCAGCGCCAGATATGGATGCACGGCTGCAGCACCATAGCCGCCAAGCATGGCGAAATGGTGCACTTCACGGGCACTGCCTGTTTCCACCACCAACCCGGTTGATGTACGCAAGCCCTTCCGCACCAGATGCTGATGAACCGCGCCCACCGCAAGCAGCGCGGGAATCGCAACATTGTTCGTGTCGACCTTGCGATCGGTCACGATCAATATGTTGTAACCCAGACGCAAGGCATCTTCTGCATGTGCGCAAAGCGACGCAACCGCCGCCTCGATGCCTTCCGGTCCCCACGTGGCGGGGTAGGTAATGTCCAGTTCGTGGCTGCGAAAATGGTTGCCGGTAAACATATCGATATGGCGAATTTTCTCCATGTCCTCAGCAGTCAGCACCGGTTGCGCGACTTCCAACCACTGGCCAGGGTCCGTGTGATGAATATCCAGCAAATTGGGTCGTGGGCCAATTGTGATTGCCGTCGACATCACCAATTCCTCGCGGATCGGATCGATCGGTGGATTGGTCACCTGCGCAAAAAGCTGTTTGAAGTAGTGATAAAGATTGCGCGGCTTGTCCGACATGACTGCCAGCGGTGAATCGTTTCCCATCGAGCCGGTGGCTTCGATGCCGGCGGTAGCCATGTTGGTGAGGACGATTTTCAGGTCCTCTTGCGTGTAACCGAACGCCTGTTGCAAATCGAGCAGCGCCACGGGAGACTTCTCGGCCGGCGCGGGTTCAGGCAAGTCGTCCAGGCGAATTCGCGCTTGTGCAACCCATTCCCGATAGGGTTTTGCGGTTGCCAATTCCCGTTTCAGTTGTTCGTCAGCAACAATGCAACCCTTTTCAAGGTCGACCAGGAACATCTTGCCAGGTTGCAAACGCCATTTTTTGACGATTTTTGATTCTGGAAAATCGAGTACACCGGCTTCTGACGCCAGCACGACAATATCGTCATCGGTGAGGATGTATCGTGCGGGGCGCAAGCCATTGCGATCCAGCGTTGCACCGATCTGGCGGCCATCGGTGAAGGCCATCGCCGCCGGGCCGTCCCAAGCCTCCATGAGCGTCGCATGATATTCATAAAATGCGCGACGATCCTCGTCCATTAACTTGTGACCGCTCCATGCTTCCGGAATCATCATCATCATCGCGTGGGCCAGGGAATAGCCGCCCATCACCAGCATTTCCAGGCAATTGTCGAAGCTGGCCGAATCTGATTGGCCGTCGTAAATCAACGGCCAGATCTTCTTGAGATCCTCCTTCAATACCGGCGATGCAATGGATTTTTGCCGGGCGCGAATCCAGTTCACGTTGCCACGCAGCGTGTTGATCTCGCCGTTATGCGCAACCATTCGAAACGGGTGCGCGAGGTCCCACGTTGGAAAAGTATTGGTCGAAAAACGCTGATGCACCAGCGCCAATGCCGTCATCATTGTCGGATCCTGCAGGTCAACAAAGTACCGACCGACCTGGTCCGCCAGCAGCATGCCTTTGTAGACAATCGTGCGCGACGAAAACGACGGCACATAGAATTCTTTGCCATGGCGCAGACTCAGCGCCTGAATGGCGTGACCCGAACGTTTCCGGATGATATAGAGCTTGCGCTCCAGATCGTCCTGGCTCATTTCGCTGGATCCGCGCGCGACGAATACCTGGCGAATCAAGGGCTCAACCGCGATCGTTGCGGGAGACAGACCATGATTGTCTGTGGGTACGTCGCGCCACCCCAACAGGATTTGGCGTTCCGCATGAATGGCCCGCACAATTTCCTGTTCGCAAGCCATCCGTGAAGCGGGTTCCCTTGGCAGGAATACCATGCCAACGCCGTATTGACCGATCGCGGGCAATGTCATTCCCTGCTTGCCACATACGCGACGAAGATGCTGATCAGGAAGCTGGATCAGAATACCCGCGCCGTCTCCAAGCAACGGGTCATAGCCGGTCGCACCGCGATGCGACAGGTTTTCCAGGATCTTGAGCCCTTGCGTAACCAGCGAATGGGAGCGCTTTCCTTTAATATTGGCCACAAACCCGACGCCACAAGCATCATGTTCCTGACTGGGGTCATATAATCCCTGCGCAACGGGCGCAGGCGAGGCTAGCAAGGCACTGGCGACGACTTCTGACATGCGAAGATACTCCGGGGAAAACGTGGTAACAAAATGCATTGCTATATCTTCGCGCGGAATGGTCGCGCGGAAAAGCAATATGGCAGGGTGATGATTGTTACCGGGAATGTCGGGTTTTTGGCCCCGCAGTTTTTCGACGGACGGGACGCTCGGTAAAGCCACCCAACACGCTGATACAGAAAGACTATTCCTGGAAGACTTCATGATAGCGCCGCTTATTGCGCGCCGCAACAAATTTGTCTCGAATGGAATAAACCTGCAACAGCGGTAGCGCGCATTGCGCCATGCGAGGATAATGGAGCGTCCGCGTTGCTTTGATAGAATTCCAATGATGGCAAGCACTTTTGTCACATTGTTGCCGTGAAGCCTTAACACCAGAAAGGATGTTTTCGTGATGATGAAAAGGTCGATTGGGCGGGTCGCAATGCTTCTGCTTTCCGCATTGCTGGTGGCACTGCTAAGCTCCTGCGGCAGTGGTGCAGTGACAGGGACCGATCCCTCCGCCGGATCCACGCTTGCCGTGTTTCCGGGCGCAGCCGATGCATTTGCAGATATCCCATTAACATTGACGATCAGCGGCGGGCAATCGCCCTATTCCGTTTTCTCCAGCAATACCGTGGCGCTGCCTGTGACCACCGTGGCATCGGGGATTTCTGGCACCAACCCCTCGTTCAGCCTCGTTCCCACTAGCGTCAATGGAGACACCCCGGTCGACGTCACAATCAAGGATGGTCTCGCGAAATCGGTGATCGCAAAAGTCAACGTGCATCCATCCACGCTGAACAATCAGGTAACTTTTACGCCTCTTGGCCCGACCGGCACGGGATGTGGTACGGGACTCTGCAGTGGCGGCGATGCGCAGGTGGTCGTGAAGGCGGTACTGAATGGTTTGGTATTGCGCTCACGCGCCATTCGTTTCGACGTATACCAGGGCGGCTTTCAATTGGTCACGCCGGGAACCGGTGTGTTGGTCAGTTCATTGGTCATTAACACAGACGAGCAGGGCGAGGCCGTCGTGCGTCTTCTCGCCAATACCTCCGTTCCGACGCAGGTGGCTACACTACAATCAACCGATGTCAGTACCGGCCTTGCCCGGCGCTACAACTTCAACATCATTCAGACGACTTCAGGCGCCGGAATTCTGTCAACCTTGCCTAGCGGCACCATTACGATCAAGGGGGCAAAAGGTGGTACGGGCCAGGACGGTTTCTGTCCAAATGCGCATGTCGATTTCTACGTATACGGCGGGTCACCGCCTTATGCTGTCGCTTCTCCTTTGCCCGGCGTGGCGTCCCCGACTACCGCGACCGTCGCAACGACAGGCGGCGTCTTCGGCGTGCTGGTGACCAGTTGCGGAAAAGTTTCGATGATCGTCACAGATTCAAGGGGTTTGACGATCGAGACGGCTGCAATTGACTCCCAGCAGGGTGATAAAGGTGACGCGGCGACAGCCACAACACTTACGATCGCACCCACTACCGCAAGCGTGGGCTGCGGGCAATCCGCCTCGATCAATCTGGTGGGTTCCGGCAGTTTCACGACGCAGATCGTGACTGCGGGGGTGGATACCACCAAATTCATCGTCTCACCAACCGCGGGCGCGATTCCTTCGACCATCACTTTTTCGCGCTCCTCCACGGCAAATACACAGCCCACCTCAATTGTTGTTAATGTCGTTGCGGGCGCGACCGTGACGCCGGTGACCATCGCGACCCCGGCTACTTGCCCGTGAAGTACTTAGCAATCATATAGTTAGTGGGGATTTCATTTCATACGGCCGCGTTGTGTGCAAGCCATCGCAGCAACGGCATGGCCATTAGTTGTCATGGCAAGAAAAAGACTTGCATCAAACTGCAAGTTGCGCTTTAATAAAGCGAGGTAAGGCCATAATTTTTAAGTAAACTGGCTAAATTGGGACTGAAAAGTCCTGACCAAGAACTGAAGACATGAGGACATCATCGTGACGACAACTAATTACTTCGGCAATATGAGCACTCTGGCGAAGCGGGGTGCAGTTGCCGCGCTGTTCGGTTCGATGACCGCCATACTGGTGTCATGCGGCGGAAGTGGCACAACCGGCGGAAATCCGTTGACCAACGGTACGCTCGCCATCCTGCCCAAGTACTGGTTCCTTTACGCTAATACCCCGACAACGATTAATATTGCGGGCGGCATGGACCCTACTTCGTGACATCAAACGAGCAAACCGTGCTGCCATTGAACTTCACACTCAATGGCAACTCCTTTACCGCCGTGCCGAATCAAATAGGGGTATACGGTACGCTCACGACGGAAAACCAGTCTGAGGTCGGCGCGACCGCATTTAGGATCGTCACCGTCACGGCACGCGATTCAACCGGCAAGGAAACTACCGCCACTTATAACGTTTTGCAGAGCTTTCTGACCGGCTACGGTCTATCAATACAAACGGCGGCCAGCTGTTCTGCTTCTGGTGAGGACTCGTTAATTTCGTTGGTCCCATAATTCCAACGGCCTGCGATACCCAGAATAAACAAATGCGCCTTACCGCGAACTTTGGGCCTTTCGCATTCATTCTAGATAGCACAGGCATTACCGGCCCCACGCTAACAGGCGTTTCTGACTCAGCCGGTGGCGTAACTGCGCGCATCCGTGTGACACCCAACGCGGCGACCCAATATGCCCAGTTCCGACTGATCGATGTGGCCACCGGTGCATACCGGGATTTCACTTTCATCGTCAAGAATGCAAACGGTGCAAACGTGGCACTCTCGTGCTGCCTTCGAAAGTCAGCCTCGGCGGACCCACGACAGCGGCCTGCGGCACGGGATTGGTGAATTTATTTGTGTTTGGCGGGATTGCTCCATATAAGGCCAGTACCAGTTTTCCCAATTCAATCACGATTACCCCTCCGCTTGTGGACAGGAGTGGCGACGCATTTTCCGTACAGGTATTCAATCCCAATATCTGCCTGTCTCCGGGCAGCGTTGTGGTTACTGATTCCTTGGGCGCCTTTGTGACGTTGGAAGTGACAACAACGCCTGGCACGGCGGCACCTGTGCTTCCGTTAAGAGTTGCGCCCTCCGCGCTCTGCATACCGGATGGTGGCACGGGCGTAATCAGTATCTCCGGCGGCAATTCCAACAAGGTAATCAATTCAACTACCCCAGGCTTGGCGACGGCCATTCCAACCAGCGGGACAGGAAATTTCACCAGCACCATTAATGCATCAGGCGCAGGCGGTGCGATCGGCACATTGGTTACCTTGACAGTAGATGACGGTGGTACATCCGCTCTAGTATCCGTTACGCGGAAAACAACCTGCCCATAGGGCAGTTGGTACCAACATCGACGGGCACCTGCGGGTGCCCGTTTTTCTTTCACTATGACTCCAGCGACCCACATTGCCACTCGTAAAGGCGCGTAACAGAAAATGGCTTTGGTGATTGCTGCATTTCTTGTCTCGATTGCACTTTCCGCTGGCATGGTGACGCTGCTTCGCCGAAACTCAATGTCCGAGTGGTCACTCGACCAACCGAATCATCGCTCGTTACATAATCGACCAACGCCGCGCATCGGCGGATTGGCGATGCTGATGGCCGTCGCGACTTCGCTGGCTATGCTGCGTCCTGATGAGCTTCCCTTGACGCCTTTGCTACTGGCTGCAGGACTCGCACTGGTTTCGGTTCTGGATGACCGAGAACACTTGCCTGTTGCGCTACGCCTAGCCGTCCACGTAGCGACCGCAATATGTGTTGTCCTAAGTTGGATGCAAGCTTTTCCCGCTCCACTTTTTGGCGATTCAATCTACATACTTGCGGGGATGGTATCCACGTTCGTTGTGATCATGGCGATATGCTGGATGATCAACTTGTTTAACTTCATGGATGGCGCAAACGGCTTGGCCGGGGGCATGGCGTTCCTTGGTTTTGGCGGCTACATGATTGCGGCGGCATTGAGTCCGGCGCAAGGCTTACCCATTGCCGCCTTATCAGGCGCGGTTTCTGGCGCTGCGCTGGGATTTCTATATTTCAACTTTCCCACCGCCAGTGTCTTCATGGGCGATGCGGGATCGGTGCCCCTTGGATTCCTGGCCGCCGCAATTGGCTTGCAAGGAAGTTTGATGGGTCTCTGGCCTTGGTGGTTTGGCCCGCTGGCTTTTTCGCCTTTTATTGTCGACGCCACGGCCACATTGTTGAAACGAATTGCCCGCCAACAAAAAATCTGGGTTGCGCACCGTGAACACTACTACCAGCGGCTAATCCTTTCAGGGTGGAGTCATCGCAAGACAGTTATTTCGTATTACTTTTTAATGCTTGGAAGTACAGGATCTGCGCTCGCGGCACAAAACAGTCACCTTCTCTATCCAATTGTCAGTGCCTGGGTGATAACATATGCGTCGTTGCTGGTATATCTGGAATGGCGCTTCTACAAACATAAAAAAGACAATAAAGAAGAAACTCCTGGAGCAAAATGAAAAGGTTTGCATTCAATGAACGCGCCGTTTTAGCGTTCTGTCATGACGCCGTGATGCTGGTTGTCTCATGGACTGTCACTGGCCTACTGCTTGCGCAATATCAACCTGGTCAGCGCGATACGCTCATTTCCGCGTTGAGTTTGGCACTTGCCGTAGCGATTCCCGTTCAAGCAATGATTTCCACACTTTTCGGCATGTATCAGGGACTGTGGAGATATGCGAGTCTGCCCGATGTGCAACGGATTGTTGTCAGTGTAGTGGTGGGCTCAAGTGCTTCTGCGTTCATACTTTGGGCGGCTGGCTGGCTGCAGGCTTTAGGTTTCGCACACTTTTTCATCCAGGCACTATTGCTGATCACCTTGATGGCGGGTAGTCGGATCAGTTATCGATCGTGGAAAGAGTGGCGCCTGTATGGAAACACCAATGAACAGGGCACTCCGGTACTCGTATTGGGTGCCGGCGACGCGGCCGTCGGGCTTCTGAAGGAACTTTCGCGCAGCGCCGACTGGCGCGTAATGGGGCTGCTGGACGACGACCCAAACAAGCGCCAGCGCCTGTTGCATGGCGCGCGGGTGTTGGCGAGTATTGATGAATTGCCGCGTGTGGCACGCTCGCTAAAGGTCAAGCATGTCATTATCGCAATGCCTTCCGTCACGTACCCAGTCAGGCGCCGCATCGTTGAGGTATGCAACAAGGCGCGAGTAACGATATTGACCGTGCCCAAGTTCAACGGCGTTACCTTGAGTCCGGCTGTTAGAGGGAAAGTGGTCCCCGCAAAAATTCGTCGCGTGGCGGTTGAAGATCTGATGAAACGCGAGCCAATCGTACTCGATGATGCCGGGCTGCACGACCTTATTACCGACAAAGTCATCATGGTCACGGGAGCTGGCGGTTCGATCGGCTCCGAACTTTGCCGCCAGATTGCCGAGTACCAACCTTCGATGCTGGTGCTATTTGAGCAGAGTGAATTCGCGATGTACAAAATCGAGCAGTCTTTGCGCGACGCATACGACAATTTGCCGATTGCCAGTGTGATCGGTGATATCAAGAATTTCAAGCGCGTCAATCAGGCGATGCACCAATATTCTCCGTCGCTGGTTTTTCATGCGGCCGCATACAAGCATGTGCCTTTGATGGAAGAAAGTAATGCGTGGGAAGCCGTGCAAAATAACGTGCTGGGCACACTGGTGGTCGCACGCGCCGCAATCGAATATGGCGTCAGAAAGTTTGTGCTTATCTCGACCGACAAGGCCGTTAATCCAACCAACGTGATGGGCGCGACCAAACGTCTTTCCGAAATGCTCTGTCAGGCATTGCAGCAGACCAGCAATACACGCTTTGAGATGGTGCGCTTCGGCAATGTATTGGGCAGCGCCGGCAGTGTCATTCCGCGCTTCCAGGAGCAGATCGATCACGGCGGCCCGGTCACCGTGACACATCCGGACATGGTGCGCTACTTCATGTCAATTCCTGAGGCCGCGCAATTGGTTTTGCAGGCCGGAACGATGGGTTTAGGCGGCGAGATCTTTGTGCTCGACATGGGTGAGCCAGTCAAGATCGTCGACTTGGCGCACGACATGATCCGCCTGTCCGAGCCAACTGACGAGGAAATAAAGATTGTTTATACCGGACTGCGTCCGGGAGAAAAACTGTTTGAAGAATTGCTCGCCCATGATGAGCAAACACGTCCGACCCCACACCCGAAGCTGCGCATTGCCAAAGCGCGTGAAGTCGACGGCGGCTTTATCAACAGCGTATCGACTTGGCTATTTCAGGATCGGATTCCGGATGATTCGGATGTGCGTCGCGACTTGAAGCGCTGGGTGCCGGAGTACGTGGCACAGGTGCGCCCACGCCTAAAATCGATCAGTGGCGGGGTGGAGAAAAAGTTGGCCTAGGCAGTGGTTAAACTTCAACGTAAGGCGAGAAATTAGTTCGCATGACTTGCACATGCAATGCGCCACACTTGATGCTTAAGTTGGCGCGCCCGACACGATTCGAACGTGCGACCCCTGCCTTCGGAGGGCAGTACTCTATCCATCTGAGCTACGGGCGCGCTGATAAAACGACTAACGAAGTCGGCAGTCTACCATCCTAGCGCTGCCGCCAACCACCCTTCAATCAATGTCCCGCCGCCAGATTTGAGTTGAAAAGCGCTTCGCCGTTATAATTTCCCGATCAGCAGGACCCACACCAACGTTTTCCAGGAATCCGCCATGTCCCAGAATCACTCCGACATCGTAAATGCAGAAAAAGCCAATCCAGTCAAGCTTGCCATCGCCGTCACGATTGGCGCGGTAGGATTGGTGGTGGGAATTATCATGTTGGCGTATTTCGCCGTAGGCACACATCAGATTGGCGAAGCCAATGCCAAGGCAAATTCTGCCGAGGCGGTTGCGCGGCGCATCGCGCCCGCGACAGTGCTTGTGGTCGACCCCTCGAAGGTGGCTGCATCCGCGCCGACAGGGGCGGTTGTGCCTAAATCCGGTAATGGACCGTCCTAGCAACAACGAGCCGGCTATGACTCGCTGAATTCCGTGACGAAAATTGTTGAGGCGGTTGTAACGCCAACGGCATCTTGAGCCTGTGCTCAGGGGTTGGTCCGATTCCGGCGCATAAACCAATCCTACTCCTTCCGATGCAGTTTTCGAGGCAGCCATTGATTGACGCGGGATGCAAGGTAAATTGTCGAGGCTTGACGCATTCCGGAATGAGGCTGTGCGCCGCACCATTTTTTTCACATAGTAGCCGAAAGCACTCTATGGCGACCTTCGCTATCGGCGACTTGCAAGGTTGTTTTCGCACGCTGGAGACGCTGCTTACCAAAATTGCGTTCAGCTCTTCGCGCGATCAGCTTTGGTTCGTCGGCGATCTTGTTAATCGTGGCCAAGGTTCCCTGGAATGCCTGCGTTTAATCAAAGGCCTGGGGACTCGGGCCGTCGCGGTGCTGGGCAATCACGATCTGCATTTGCTGGCGGTCGCGGAAGGCTTTGGCAGATCCGGCAGGAATGACACGTTGACGCCAATTCTCAATGCCCCGGACCGCGATGAACTCATACAATGGTTGCGCCAAAGGCCATTGATACATACCAAAGATGAGTTCGTAATGGTTCATGCCGGTTTACTGCCGCAATGGGATCTGGAGTTTGCGATGAAGCTTGCGCATGAAGTGGAAGCCGTACTGCGCGGAAAAAACTATCGTGCATTGTTGGCCATTTTGTATGGCAACGAGCCCGATCTGTGGCGCGATGATCTCACGGGAGCGGATCGCTACCGAATCATTATCAATGCCATGACGCGGATGAGGGCAGTTACAAACGATGCGCGAATCGATCTCGAATTCATGGGCGAGCTTGTCAATTTACCGGAAGGCCTGTCGCCGTGGTTTGAGCGCAAGCATTCTTCACTCGCGGAAAAAACTGTCATCGCTGGTCATTGGTCCGCGTTGGGATTGCACGTAACTTCACACTTTGTTGGCATCGATACGGGTTGCATTTGGGGACGCAAGTTAACTGCCATGCGACTCGAAGACCGAAAGATATTTCAGGTTCCCTGTGCCGAATCCTCGACCCCAAAAGGTTGGGATTGAGACACAATTGGTTCGCGACCTATCTTGTTCAAGCACCGGCCGCCGCCGCATTCAGCCGACCTGAATGGCTCACTTGGCGCGCGGTCGTGGAGGACATCACTTTTTGGAACAATGCCGTACATCGCGCTGGAACTGGGTCAACCTGACGCCGCCGCACCTTCATCCAGCGAACTCGTGAATCGATGATGCATATTTGGCGCCGCAACGCCAAGCATCGCCGCGATTGCACCTTCTGCCTGTAGCGCCAGTTCGCGCCGCGTAAGTGCTGACGCTTCAATTTGCGGCGCGAAGGTTATCTCTGCAATCATTGACTTCTGGCCGATGATCAAGCCGACCGATTCGGCGAAGCTCAAATCGCCGATAAACGCGACCGCTTCATTGCGCTCACCGTCGCTGGATAGATAACAGATCGCAGCGGGCGCAAGTGTGGCTGAATTCACCACCGCCGGCTCAAACAGCGATGTGTGAAATTTCAGCAGCCTATCCCCCTTCGTGGTTGTGCCCTCGGGAAACAATCCGATGCTGGCACCGTCGGCGAGCGCCGCGTGCATGAGGTCGTTAATTTTGGCAGTATCACTCCGACGTGTGCGTCGAATGAAAATCGTCCCTGCTCTTTCGCTCAGCCACCCGGCAATTGGCCAATCGCGTATTTCGGATTTCGCAACAAAGCGGGCGGGGTGTGCCGCGCTGATGACAAAAATATCCACCCAGGAGACGTGGTTCGCCGCAATGATCAGGTTACGCGCTTGCGCAGCCGGTCGAGCGCCTCGCACAGACAATACGATATTGAGGATGCGTAACAACTTCTTCGCCCACCATCCAGTCAGATGCGCGTGCCATGTCGGCGAAGCGTGCGGAAAGAAGATGCCGACCATTGTCAGGCCAACCGCGACATGAGTAAGTAGTCGCACCCAACGAAACGCGCGCACAGAGCGGTGTGTTTCGAACCGCTTCGACGCCATTACAGTTTGTTTGTCAGACATGACGTGATGGTACTTGATGAAGGACGCTGTTGGCCATTGGAAGAGCTCGCAAAAAGGAAAGGGACGCAGATAGCGTCCCTTTTCTGACAAGTTCGGGAAAACTCAACGCAACACTAGAACCGCGTCACGCGTGTGGTTCCCTGCCCGGTCAGAATGCGAATTCGGTCACCAACGCGAAATTCCTCATCTTTTTCCTGCGTGACAGCAATGAGTTTTCCGTTCTCCAGTCTTACCGTCACCTCCACCCCTCTACGGTCATTGGCGTTTTTCTCCATGGAGTTCCCAATGATGCCGCCAACCAATGCTCCGGCGATCGCTCCTGCCGCATTGGCCCTGTGGCCTCCACCGACGGTTGAACCCGCAAGGCCTCCAATGGCGGCTCCGGCGAGCGTCCCCGTGCCGGTATCACGAGCATCAATTGCCACATCACGGACGTTTTCGACCACGCCAAGACGCACCGTCTGTTCGCCACGCACCTGCGCGCGCGCGTAGTTGCCACCACCCAAACCTGGAGCGGCACATCCAACCAGCATTGTCGCAACCGCAGCGACTCCGATTACCAGCTCTCGCTTGAAATTCATGACTTTCTCCTCGTTCCAAGGTTACCAAAGATTTTCTGCATATGCGGACTGGTATCGCGCTTCTATTTCACCGCGTGTCGGATGGTGACCCTGCGGTCCACGGTATTCGATTTTCAAACTTCCCATCGTATTCGCGAGACCGCCCACCTTTTCCCATGGCCAATCGCGCTCAATACCGTACAACAAACCCGCCCGGAAGGCATCGCCGCAACCAGTCGGATCCATGCGTCGATTTTCTTTAACGCTTGGAACCAATATCTGTTGACCATTTGCATAAATGGCTGATCCATCCGCGCCCTTGGTAACAATGAACGCTTTTACGCGCTCAGCCATTTTTTCAATGGAGTCGCCGGTACGCTCCTCCAAAACACGCGCCTCATAGTCATTGACGGCAACGTAATCGGCAAGTTCCACGAAATGCCGCAATTCGTCACCGTTGAACACACCCATCGCTTGACCTGGATCAAAAATGAACGGGATCTTGAGGTCATGAAACTGTACTGCGTGCTGCAGCATGCCGTCGCGAGAGTCGGGAGCAAGAATACCGAGTTTTACGCCAGTTGCATCGCCGACTTTGTTCAAGTATGACGATGCCATTGCCCCAGGGTGGAACGCCGTAATCTGATTGTCCTTCAAATCAGTTGTGATGAATGCCTGCGGCACGAATGCACCTGAGATCTCGCGCACGTGAGTGCGCGCAATACCTAATTTGTCCAAGCGCTCCTTGTACGGTCCGAAGTCATCACCCACGGTGGCCATGATCAAGGGGTCTCCACCAAGCAGTTTCAGGTTGTATGCGATGTTGCCCGCGGTACCGCCGAACTCACGGCGCATATCCGGCACCACAAAGGCCACGTTCAAGATGTGAATCTGGTCAGGCAGGATATGGGTCTTGAACTCACCGTGAAAAACCATGATGGTGTCGTACGCAATTGAGCCGCAAATCAGAACGGGCATGGTAAATTTTTTCCAAGTAAAATGTCATTATATCGCCTGCACTTTCCTGACCCTACCGCTTGTCGGAAAGACAATTTCCGCCTTGACACCGAATTGTCAATTCTTGTAAATTGGCTTTACACGGGCGTCACTTCATGCGTTCGGTGCGTTCCGCAATAGCAGCAAGCAGAAAAATGCGAATTCTGAAACAAGGCAAACTCATCGAAAGGTGAGGACGCAAAGTCTCCGGTCTGAAGGATTGTCAAAATCCTGAGATAGCGGGATTACCAGAGAGTCGAACATGGAAGTTTTCGTTTTCGGGTCAGTGGGTCATGTACCCGCCTGCAAGTATCCCGGGATTCCAGCCCGGCGCATTGCATGGAACACCTTATTCCTCGGTGTCTCCGCGATTTTCCTGCTCCCCATCTCTGTTGGCTCCTGCATCCATCTCCCCCGTGGCGACTGGAAACATTTGTCATTCTTGTTCGTCACGAGACACGTCAGGCGCACCCAACAGAAACACCCGAATTGGCGCCATTTTGGCGCATGGAGAAGGACATGGTCACACAATCCATCGACAATGTAATTTCGATTGCGGACGCTCGCGGGACCGCCAATTTTGGTGCGCGTCGCCGAACGGTAAAGCCCGAATCTGTTGGTGTCCTCAATGACTGCCGCGACATGGCATTGAAGCGGATCATCGAGTTGCTCGCTAGCACCTTTGACAAGATCGAAGACGAACTCTTTACGATGGCCGAAAAGGCAGGGGACCGCGATGCCCAAAACATGTATCTCGATGCCCGCACACAATCGCGAGAAAAACGTAACGCAATTGAAGTCGCCTTCAAGAAACAGTTCCTCAGTTTTTTTGAAAGAAAAGTTACTGGCGAGGACGATCCCGGAAGAGCGCCGAGCGTCGACTACGGCTCGATGGAGCTATCACTGCTTGAAGACAATGATCTGGAACAAAAACTCGCCGTAAGGGACATCGCCAATCGCATGACGGACACATGTGATGACGAATTGCGAACGCTCTCGCAACGCATGGGCTTCCTCTTGTCCGAGCCCGAGCTCAAGGACGACGCCAACCCGATTGCGCCCGACACCATCATCAAGGCACTAAAAGTGGCGTGTGACCAGATGACCAGCGGCTACCAAACCAAACTCACGGTCATGCGAATGGTCGAGCAACACATGGCGAAAGACATGCTTTCGCTCTATCACGATATCAACAGTCACCTTGTTGCTCGCAAGATTCTTCCGCAGATTCGTCCGATGTATCGAAAGGCGCCGAACAGCGCGCCTCAAAGGGCAGCATCCGGCGCGCCGGCCACACCGCCTTCGCCATTGTCTGGTGGCGACGCCGGTGTCGCTTCGGGCAATTTTTCCAATCCGGCGACGGATATTCTTGCGACGCTTCAACAACTGCTCGCTGGCGGAGCCATGTTTGAGGCAGCAACGGGCACGGCCAACAGGTCGCCGCAGGCCAATGGCGTTACGACGGGCAGCTTTGCGCCCGCCCCCGTGGTTGGCAACGCAGATCCCGTTTCAAACGCGGCGGTTTCAGAGGTGATGCGCCGCATTGCCGATGGCAAGACCTCGCTTGGCAATGCCGGTCTGGTATCGGTATTGACGCAAATGCAGCAACAGGTCATGTCGGCTGCCGCCGGCTTGAACGCCTCGGCGGCACTCAGAAATTTCATCCCGGGGGAGACGCCCGCCGCGACATTGAACATGCTTCGCGATATCAAGACGCCAAGCATGGTGGAAAACAGTTCGCCAATCGACGTGATGACTATCGACATTGTCGCGATGTTGTTCGACTATGTTTTTGACGACAAGGCAATCCCCGAAGCCGTCAAGGGCCTGATCGCGCGCTTGCAGATTCCGGCGCTGAAAGTTGCACTCCTGGATCGCACATTTTTCTCGAAAAAATCGCATCCTGTACGCCGTTTGCTGGATTCGTTGGCCGAAGCTTCCGTCTGCTTCGCCGGCGTGGCCAACCGGGACGACCCACTTTACCGGATGATCGAATCCGTAGTCGATCGCGTTCATACGGAATTCGATACCGATTTCCAGATATTCGCGGATGTACTGATCGACTTTGAGAAATTCATGGCCGAGCGTGAGGCCGCGAATGCGCAATTTGTCGAACAGTCCGCGCGCGCCGTTCACGAACGCGAAATGCGCGAAATGGCAAGACTGGTCGCGCAAGACGAAACAGAACGGCGCCTGGCCAATGTCGACTTGCCGGCGCCAGTTGCCGCAATACTCAACGGCCCCTGGACACGGGTTCTTGAGCGCATCTACCTTCGCGAGGACGGACGCCACGCGGGTTTTGCGCAAGCGCTGGAAACGGTCGATAACTTGATCTGGAGTGTGTTGCCAAAGGCCAATGCAGAAGAGCGCAAACGCTTGGTCGGAATGCTCCCGAGTCTGTTGAAAAATCTCCAGCAGGGCATGGAGATCGCCGCCGTTGAATCCGAGGATCGGGGACGCTTTTTTTCCACACTGGTCGATTGTCATGCGGCAGCAGTCAAGGCGGGATTGCGCGGAGAAAGCGTTTCTGTCTTGCTGGCCGCTGCGCGGCCCAATGCCGATACCGAACCGCTGTTTGCAAAACTGATTGCCGAGGAAAAAGCACTTGAGGCGGAATGGAAGCAGGCAGCGCGATCGGGCGTGGCGCGCATTCAATTCACCGATCACGGCGTCGAAATTGAAGAGCTCGCCGCGCGCAAGGTCTCTTCAGGTTACGTGCAGGCGATGCCTGAAAGCGGAAAACCCCGGGCGGTTGTCACGCCGACCGCATCCCCTTCCACGCAAAGTACCGATAGCGCGGTGGATTTCGATATCACCGACATGCCGGCGGTGGAATTGACGCGCGGCACGTGGGTGGAATTCCTGCGCGATGGAGGCAAGAGCATCCGCGCCAAGCTATCGTGGATCAGTCCGCTGAAAGGAGTCTATCTTTTCACAAATCCGGGAGCCACGGAGGCCTTGTCGGTGACGCCGGAAACGCTGCAAACTCAATTGCGTCGCGGTGATGCGAAAGTGCTTAACGAATCGTCCTTGATCGATCGAGCGGTCGACAGGATGGTGAATTCCCTGTCTCTCGCTGCACACGCCTGATTCAACGTGCTCGTTGAGCGTTTCCTGGGATCGCAACAGCGCGGGTTCACGTGCGTGGCATCGATGTGCGGGCTAATTGTAAAAGGCACGGACACCATAGCCGGATGCCTGGGCCTTGTTCGTCAGCTCGATACTGAGATTTACATACACCTCAACATTGGGCGCAAGACTTTCATCTTTGGCCGGCGCACGCCCCAGATATTCTTGCGGCTGCAGTATGCGACTCAGGATGATCTGATTGGCGCTGTCCGTCAGCTTCAACTCCAGGGCCGGGAGATCTTGCCGTGTCGCGCTACGATTGACCAGCGTTGCGGTCAGCAATATGTGGCCGGCCTTGCCGGGGGTTTCGATTAAATCCGATGCCTCAATCCGGATTGCACTATCGTCGCGTCCCCAAGGCAGATTGCAGCCCACCCATTCGCATACGCTTACAAATGAAGGCCGCAACTGCGGATAGGACTGGGTGATTGTTGATCGAAACGCAAACGCGACCTGAACGGCCAACCCCACCAACAAGAACATTCCCCCCCATGCCCACCGTTGCCCGTGTGCTGCGCTCTGGGTTGGTCGATATCCAGGAGCGGGCGCAAGGAGTGGATTATCTCCCGACTTCCCAAGCACCTCTTGCGCCGCGGAGGCCTCGGGTGCTTCGTGCGCTTCTTGCTCCTCTGGCAGCTCTGCATCGTTCGAGACAATGGAGGGCAAAGGTGGAGGCGTGTTTTCCAGGAAATCGTCCGGCTCCGGCAAGACTTCAGGCAGAAGTTTCAGTCCAAGCGCGGAATCGTCTTCGAGGGACGATGAGGACAATAAGGGGGAAGATGGCGACTGGGAAGAGGGCGGCAATGGAGGTGGCGAATCGTCAACCCTGAGGCCGTACGCAAAGTGAGTATGCGAAAAATCCTGTGACAAAGGCAATGGCTCTTCGCGCAGGAAAAGGCTATTCGTCAACGTTGGCGAAGCTTCTTCGACCACGGGTGTTGCCGCATCAAGCGCCGATTCAAATTCAGCATCGTCGCTTTCGATTACCCGCGTCAATGACTGGAACGCATTGAAGACATGCCTGCAACGGCCGCACATCACGCGGCCCTGGCGCACATTGAGTTGTTCGGGTTGTACTTTGAACTGAGCGGAGCAGTTTGGGCAGGTGGTCAGAAGCATGCTGCAAAGTATAACTTAGCGGCTTTGCCTTACCGGGCCGGCCCGCTATGGCGTGCACCCGCAATACAGGACCAACCTTCTTCACTCTTCCAGACAGAAAGCGCAAACCATGGGTGATAAATTTCGATGATGTCTTCCGCCTGATGGTCGAGAATTCCCGCTAGCACCAGCGAGCCTCCCGCTCGAGAATGCGACGCAAGCAATGGCGCCAGCATTTTGAGCGGATTGGCGAGAATATTGGCGACGGTAATATCAGCGACGGCGTCGAGGGTGCGTTCGGTGGTGGAAAGGTCGACGGTTACCGCGTTCTGCCTGGCGTTTTCACGCGCAGCCTCGATTGCCTGCGGGTCGATATCCACACCGATTGCATGCGCGGCCCCCAATTTCATGGCCGCAATGGCCAGGATTCCTGATCCGCAACCATAGTCAAGTACGGACGAATGGTCGGCACGCACCAGATTCGCTTCCAGCCATTGAAGGCACATACGGGTTGTCGGGTGGCTGCCGGTGCCAAATGCGGCGCCAGGGTCGAGGGTGATGTTGACCGCCTCCGGTTGCGGGGCGCTGTGCCACGTCGGCACAATCCAGATGCGATCGGAGATCCTGATTGGCTGGAATTGCTCGCGGTTCTTCTGTACCCAGTCGATGTCATCGACAATCGCCAGGGCGAGCGCGGGTAGTCCGATATCCAGTGCTTTGCACGCGTCGGCAATCACCGCACGTGCATCAATGCCCGCGTCAAACATCGCCGTCAAATGGCAGCGATCCCACCATGCACTTTCAGCTCCCGGCTCGCCGAAGATCGGCTTTTCTTCATTGGTACCCTCAAGCGCATCTTCGACGGTCACCGACAGCGCGGCCCGTTCCATTAACGCATCGCCTAGCCGCTCGGCATTAGCGGAAGTTAGTTCAAAGGTGGCGGTCAGGAAGGACATGTGGGTACGGTCAGAAAATTCTTGCCAAACAAGTTGACAAACTCTATATTGGGCGCGGCTTATAGACCATTTTCGGCTGGAAGTGCGCACCAATGCTGGTGTTTGTGTTTTTCCGCGATGAATCAATCGCCGTCGCCGGCGATTTTCTTCAGCGTGGCCATCCGCTCTTCGAGGAAGTGTATGGATGTGCCACCGCGAATGAATGCGGAGTCATTCATCAATTCCTGGTGCAACGCCAGGTTAGTTTGAATGCCTTCGACCACCATTTCTGACAATGCCGTGCGCATACGCGCGAACGCCTGTTCGCGGGTGTCACCATGGGCAATCACTTTGGCGATCAGCGAATCGTAATGCGGTGGCACGTAATAGTCCGCATATACATGAGAGTCAACACGAATGCCCGGTCCGCCGGGGACATGGAAACGCGTAATGCGCCCCGGAGAAGGCACGAATGTGAAGGGATTTTCCGCGTTGATGCGGCACTCGATCGCATGGCCGCGAAGTGCGATGTCCTTCTGGCGATAACGCAACTTCTGCCCTGCCGCAATGCGTACTTGTTCCTGCACAATATCGATACCTGTGATCATTTCCGATACCGGGTGCTCGACTTGTATGCGGGTATTCATTTCGATGAAAAAGAACTCGTCTTTTTCAAACAGAAATTCGAACGTGCCTGCGCCACGATACCCGAGCTTCACGCACGCTTCCGCGCAACGCTCGCCGATACGATCACGCAACCGCGCTTTCAACAGCGGAGCGGGTGCTTCTTCTATGATCTTTTGATGCCGCCGCTGCATCGAGCAATCGCGTTCCCAGAGGAATAGCGCATTGCGGTGTTCGTCGGCAAGCACCTGGATTTCGATGTGCCGCGGATTCTCAAGGTACTTTTCCAGATAGACCACGGGATTGCCAAAGGCTGATTGCGCTTCGGTTTTGGTCATTTGTACCGCGTTGACCAGCGCAGCCTCGGTATGCACCACGCGCATGCCGCGCCCGCCGCCGCCGCCCGCCGCCTTGATGATGACCGGATAGCCCACGGCATTTGCGATCTTCCGGACCTCCTTCGGATCATCGGGCAACGCGCCCTCGGATCCGGGAACACACGGAATGCCGGCTTTCTTCATTGCTGTTTTGGCGGCGACTTTGTCGCCCATGGTGCGAATATTTTCCGGGCGTGGTCCAATAAAGACAAAACCGGAATTCTCCACGCGCTCGGCAAAGTCAGCGTTCTCGGACAAAAAACCGTAGCCCGGGTGAATCGCCTGCGCGTCAGTTACTTCGGCGGCGCTGATGATGGCAGGAATGTTGAGATAGCTGTCTTTGGAGGGTGCCGGACCGATGCAAACCGATTCGTCGGCCAGCATGACGTATTTGGCGTCTGCATCGGCCTCGGAATGCACGGCCACTGTTTTGATGCCCAGTTCGCGGCAGGCGCGCTGGATGCGCAATGCAATCTCACCACGATTGGCAATGAGAATTTTCTCGAACATCGCCCCTTGGCGGGGGCCGGAACCGAATACCGCCATAGTCAATACCTGTGGTTATTCGATGATATAGAGCGGCTGGCCGTATTCCACCGGTTGCCCATTCTCAACCAGGATTGCTTTAACGACGCCCGACGCATCTGACTCGATTTCATTGAGCAGTTTCATGGCTTCAATGATGCAAAGTGTCTGGCCCTTGGAGACCGTTTGTCCCACTTCGACAAATGACGGCGAGCCGGGTGACGGTGAGCGATAGAAGGTACCGACCATTGGCGACTTCAGTGTGTGTCCGGTGGGTTCCGGTGGGCCTGCCGCGGCGAGCGGAGCCGGCGCGGAACCACCAACGTCCGGAGGCAACACAATGTTCGAACCCGCAATCGGCTGGGGCGCATATGTGCCGGGCGTGCCCGTGCGGCTGATACGCACCTTTTCTTCGCCTTCGGTGATCTCCAGCTCGGCAATGCCGGACTGTTGCACCAGATCAATCAGCGTTTTGATTTTCCGCAGGTCCATGACGAATTCGCCTTCCAACTGTTATTGGCCGAAATAATTGGTGGTGTATTGACTGCCCGCCGCCAGAATTCCGGACTCTCTGTTATGTATGTAGCCGGGTAACCCGCGTGAGTCGAGGAATCGCTGCCGAGTCAGGCTCGGCAGCGCGCAAGAATAGGAAGACCCCAATTACCACATTGGCTGCGCCCGAAGTCTGGAGGCAGCATTGGTTGATACTGATATTTGTGTTGATTCCGTACCAAGCCGGTTCTCACTTCCCAACCGTTTCAGATTGGAGCCAAACCAAAGCATAGTCTTTGACATGCGAGAGAGTTTGCCTCAACAAGAGGGAAAAAGTCCAGCCTTAATGAGGGATTGAAATTCGATGATCAAGGCATTTTCACAACAGATGTTGCATTTTTAACGAAGATTTGATTCGACGATGTGACGCCTCGCACAATTCACGTCTGACTAACAGACTTGCAATCCAAGCTCGCCCGCAAAAATTTTGTCGTAATACTTTTAGCTGAAAATGACGATAGATAACCTATTTTATGGCATTTTTGACAATAATTTTGTTCATTTCCACCTCTGGAACAATGCCCAATCGGCTATATATCACCTCCCCGCCCGGCTTAACGACGACGGTAAATGGCAATAGGCCCAAGCGGTTCCCGAGGCGTTTGGAGAACTCAATTGCGCGAGCCTGATCCGGGAAAAGCGGATACGCTACTGGCGATTTTTGCAAGAACTTGGTGACATTTTCGGGAGAATCGACCGCGATCCCAACAATTTGTAGGCCCTGGGCGCGGAGTTTTTCCTGCGTTTTAGACAACATTGGCATTTCTTCCATGCAAGGTGTACACCAAGTCGCCCAAAAATTAATCAGCAGGAGGCGATGTTGCCATTGCCCAAGTTCTTGTTCCTTGCCTTCCGTATCGGTCAACCGGGTGGAATAAATGGCTCCAGCGGTGATGTCAGTTTTTTCCGTGAGCGCAGCGCGCAATGGATCGTTGGCTGCCGGTTGGTCGAGCCAAAGCGCCAGGCCAGCGAGGGCCAACAACAGGATCGCCCCCGATGCAAGGATCAACTTTGGCACGGATCACCGGCGCTGATTTCAAGGCACAGCCAGCAGAGCAGCCGCATTACTTTCCACCGGTCAGTTGATTCGACAAGGCACTGCCGGGTGTTCCCCCATGCGAAAAGCCCGTCGACAATTCTCCTTGCGCAGTGACCCATGTCGCCGAACCAGGAGCAAGCGCGAGTGTCTGGCGCAATGGGGGATAACAAATGCCGGCGTCCGCACAACCCTGGGAACTGACCGCGAGTGTGAGCGATTCATGGCCAGATTGTGTTTTGTCCAAGACCGTAGTTGGCAAAGGGAGGAGTAGGCGCACACTATGTCGGTATGTAACCACTTTGCCAAAGCTGGCGTCCTGCTTCCACTTTCCGGTCGGCCATGCTTGTCGGGACAGTGAAACCGGCTGGCCATTGACGGCAAAGCGAAACCGATCGCGGTACATGTAGTAGCCATTGGCGATCGCAAATCTTAGTTCAAGCGTTTTGGCATCGACAAGCCGCGCCCTGACAGCAAACGCCTTTTCCGCTTCGAGTAGATCCGGTTCCCGGTTTGGCGCGACAGCCCTTGCCGGGCGAATGGAGATCGCAGCGACAGCTAATGTCTGACAAAGGATGAACAGGATCATCGCGCGACGAACAAGGCGATTCAAGTCCCGGCGATATAGCGTTCTATTTGGTTTCATTCGTGATCCAGTTCAGATAGGCGGAAAGACCCGTGTCGATCGGGAACGCAATGATTTCCGGAACATCATACGAATGTAGACGCTTGATGTCGGCCTCAAGTTCTGAATAGCGGTTTGCCGTGCTTTTGATCAACAACGTTATTTCGGCTGAGGATTCGATGCGTCCCTGCCAGTGGTAACGGGACTTTCCCATCGGGAGTGCATGCACACAGGCCGCCAATCGTTGTTGTAACAAAGACTCAGAGATCTTTACAGCCAGATTTTCATCCGGTACTGTGGTAATTACGAGGAGAGCCCCAATGTCAAAAGTCATGCGGGTGCGAGTCTTGGAAAGGAAGTCATTATGCGGCTGTTGTTGATCGGCATTTTAATGGGATTCCCGTTACTGGAAGGCGCGGTGCTATATAAGCTCGCGTACGGTCCCTCCGGACATGGAGGCTGGGTATTGGCGTGGCTGGTGTTTGCCTGCATTGCCGGCATTGTGCTGATCAAAGAGGCGCGCTTTTCGCTGATGACGCGCTTGGCGGGCGCTTTCTCTCAGGGCCAATTTTCATTGGCGGCGTTCATCGACAGTTTCCGCACAGTCCTGGCGGGTCTACTGCTGATTTTTCCGGGAATTATCTCGGACGTCATGGCGCTCGCCTTGCTGCTGTTGCCAATTCGCGAACCTGCCCTGCAGCAGGCTTCAATGCGGCCCCAGCGCCCGTCACACGGGCCGCGTTTTCGTCCGGATGGCGTGATTGAAGGCGAGTTTCGTCGCGAACGTTAGCGCAGTTTCATTTCCCGCAGAAAATCATCGACCGTCGGATATTGCAAGCTGAAACGCAATTCACGTTTCAGCCGCTGATTGCCTATACGGCGCGATTCACTCATAAAAGACAATAGTGCCGGTGAAATCCGCGTTGCCGCCTCCGTCCGCGAAATCCGTGGTGGTTGCGGCAGACCGAATGCATCCGCGACCCGATCAAAATAGTCCGCCATGGGCAGTGCCGTATCATCGACCACGTTGTAGACGCGTTCCGGCTTACCCTTATACATCGCCGCAACGGCCGCACGCGCCAAATCCTCCGCATGAATGTGGTTGGTAAATACATCGTCTTCCGCCACCAACGCAGCGGTGCCCTTGCGCAAGCGCTCGACGGGCAACCGATCGCCTGCATAAATTCCTGGTGCTCGCAAGATGAAAACCGGCGCGCCAACTTGGCGTCCCCACGCGCGCAATTGGCGTTCGGCGTCCACCCGTCGACCGGCACGCTCGGTGGCGGGTTTGAGCGGTCGGGTTTCATCTATCCACGCGCCACCGCAATCACCATATACACCGGTCGTACTGATATACACCAACCGCCGGGGTGTGCCCGGTGAGAGCTGTGATAGCATCCTCGCTCGCGTGGATTTGTGCGCCGGCTGCCAGGACAATGCGGCAAGCAGATGCATGGTGTGGGTGTCACGAACGCCATCGCCGGGCGGCGGTGCGAAATGAAACACCACATCGGCTTGACCGGCGAGTTTGCGCAAACTGCCGGGCACGCTCAAATCACCGCGAATCACTCTGATACCCATGGAACGCGCGTAATTGGCCCGCTCGTCACTACGGACAAGCGCACTGACGGCATAACGATTCACCAGGCGCTTCGCTACGCGTTCGCCGATATCGCCAAAGCCGATGATGAGTATTCTGGTTGATGAATGCATGATGTCGCGAAGTATAGAGAATTGAGAACCTAATGAGCACACCTGAATACCAAGTCACCTTGCAGCCGTCGGGCAATACCTTCAAAGTTGCCGTGGATGAGACGGTCCTCGATGCGGCACTGCGCCAGGGCATTGGCCTGCCGTATGGCTGCCGCAACGGTGCCTGCGGATCGTGCAAAGGAAGACTCGTGTCTGGTGACTTTGATTACGGCACTTATCAGGAACGCACTTTGTCAGCGGAAGAGAAGGTCGCGGGCAAGGCACTGTTCTGCGTCGGCAAGCCGCTCTCCGACCTGACGCTGGAAGTAAAAGAAATCGGCGGCACCGGCGATATTCAGATTCGCACGTTGCCGTGCCGGGTCGAAAAGGTTGAGAAAGTCGCGCCGGATGTCGCTGTGCTCTCCCTGAAATTGCCCGCGCAGGAACGATTGCAGTACTTCGCCGGACAATACATCGATATCCTGCTGAAAGATGGCAAGCGTCGCAGCTTCTCGGTCGCCAACGCGCCGCACCATGACCAGTTCATAGAACTCCACATGCGCCAGATTCCTGGTGGCGAGTTCACCAACTTCGTTTTCAACGAAATGCGTCCCCGCGCCATCCTGCGTTTTGAGGGTCCGCTCGGCACGTTTTTCCTGCGCGAGGACTCCGACAAGCCGATCATCCTCGTGGCCGGCGGCACGGGTTTTGCACCAATCAAAGCAGTTATTGAGCATGCGTTGCACGAACATCTCGACCGCGAAATGGTGCTCTACTGGGGTTGCCGCTCCATTCAGGATTTGTATATGCCGCAATTGCCCGCCCAGTGGGCACGGGAACACCCGAACTTCACCTTTATCCCGGTTCTCTCCGACCCCAAACCCGAGGATAATTGGCAGGGACGGATCGGCTTTGTGCATCAGGCCGTAGTGGATGATTTTGAATCACTGGCCGGTTATCAGGTCTATGCCTGTGGCGCACCCGTTATGATTGACGCCGCGCGAGAAGCTTTCGCGAGGCGTGGATTGCCGGATGATGAATTTTTTGCCGACTCGTTTACTTATTCCCCGCAGCCCGAACCCTTAGCCATCAAGTAGCAAACCGTATTCCCAACCAAGGAGAATCCCATGATCAAAGCAGGCGACAAACTACCCGACGGAACATTGAGCGAATTCATCGAAGTCGAAACCGCCGGCTGCGCGGTCGGCCCCAACAGTTTCAAGGTGAGCGATCTCACCAAGGGCAAGAAAATCGCTGTGTTTGGGTTGCCCGGCGCGTTCACACCGACTTGTTCCGCCAAGCATGTACCGGGCTATGTGAACAACTACGACGCGCTGAAGAACAAGGGCGTGGATGAAATCTGGTGCGTGTCGGTTAATGATGCCTTTGTCATGGGTGCATGGGCCAAGGATCAGCACACAGAAGGCAAGGTTCGCATGTTCGGCGACGGTTCCGCCGCCTGGACCAAGGCACTCGGGTTGGAATTCGATCTCACCGCCAAAGGCATGGGCATCCGCATGCAACGCTTCTCAATGCTGGTCGAGGATGGCGTGGTCAAGACATTCAACCTTGAAGGTCCGGGCAAATTTGAAGTCTCGAACGCCGAGACAATGCTCGCACAGGCATAGCCTTAATCGCAATATTCCGAATGTCAACACCCAAAATCTTCATCGACGGCGAACACGGCACAACGGGCCTGTTGATCCGCGATCTATTGCGCGAGCGCAAAGACATCGAACTCGTCAGCATCGCGCCGGACAAGCGCAAGGATCAGGCCGAACGCAAACGCCTGCTCAATGCGGTCGACCTGGCGATTCTGTGCCTGCCGGACGATGCCGCGCGCGAATCGGTGTCGATGATCGACAACCCGACCGTACGCGTGATCGATGCGAGCACCGCGCACCGGGTGTTGCCGGACTGGGCATTCGGCTTTCCGGAAATGACCGCCAAGCAGGAACAACTCATCAAGCAATCACACCGCGTTGCCAATCCTGGCTGCTGGTCGACTTGCTTTATCGCACTGGTGCGCCCGCTGGTCGATGCCGGGCTGCTGCCGGCTGATTTTGCAGGTACAACTTGGGGCATTTCGGGTTACTCGGGCGGCGGCCGGCAGATGGTGGAAGCGTTCGAGAGCGGCACCACCAAAACAACATTTTTCACCTACGGCCTCAAATTAACCCACAAGCATCTGCCGGAAATGCAGCTGTATTCCGGGTTGACGCGCGCGCCGCTTTTTACACCCTCGGTGGGCGCCTTTCGACAGGGCATGCTGGTGCATGTGCCGATCCAGTTGTGGTCGTTGGCCAAACCGGTGTCGGCCCGGCAGTTGCACGAATGTCTCGCCGCGCATTACGCCGGCAAACCGCATGTTGACGTCAAGCCGTTCGGCGGCGAACCACCCGGCGAACTCAATCCCGAAGCGCTCAACGGCACCAATCAGATGGAACTGTTCGTGTTTGAGAATGCCGGGAATGAACAGGCGGTCCTGGTGGCGCGGCTGGACAATCTCGGCAAGGGTGCGGGGCGCGCGGCATTGCAGAATGCGGCGTTGATGCTGGGGTTAGTACAGTAAATCGTAGATCGCCATATGTCGCGCCTTTCCGGGCGCAAATATCCTGAAAACCGCACCAGTACTAGTGTTTACCTGTTTGAGTAAACATCCGGATCGTGTTTTTCCATCCAGCGTTCCGGCGCTTTCAGCAGCGTGAATCCGAATTGCGCATACAGCCCATGCGCATCCGACGTCGCAAGCACCCATCGCCGCAACCCCTGCAATTCCGGGTGACTACCGATGCATTCCATCAGCCGCTTCGACAATCCCTTGCCGCGGTGCGCGGGCAACACAAACACGTCACCGAGATACGCGACCGTTGCCCGATCGCTGGTTACTCGCGCAAAACCTGCCAGTTCATCATCGCGCAGGATGGCAAAACACAATGAACCCCGCATGGAGCGCTCGACCACGTCGCGTGGAATGTTGCGGGCCCAGTAAGATTTTTCACTGAGGAAGCGGTGCACCGCATTCAGGTCCATACGCTCGCGATCGGTGGTGATTTCGTAGCCGTTACGTGTCCACGACAGCGATTCGGACATCATTTCAATCGGCTTATTTTGCCAACTCCGCGCTGCGCCGGATGTGACGCACCGCTTCGTCGCGCTTGCCCATCTGCTCCATCAGGCGCGCCAGCGTCATGTGCGCATCCAGCGTCGGTTGCAGCGCCACGCTGGCTTCCAGATAGCTTTGCGCCTTGCCCCACAGCGACTGGCGCATGCACAGCTTGCCGAGCGTGGCCAGCAACACCGCATCGCGCGCATGCTGCTTCAGCCACTTCTCGGCGCGCTCAATCTGCGCCAGCGTGGATTCGCCTTTGCAATCGGCGTAGATCGCGGCCAGCGAACTTTCCCATCCTTCAGGTCCGCGCCGGTTGATGGTTTCTTCGACCACCTTTTGCGCGCCTCGCCGCTGCCCAGGCCAACCAGCCGCTTGCCCACCGTCACGGCCATGCTGACGTCGTAGCGCGAGACGCTTTCCAGCGACTCCCATGCCGCGATGATCACTTCGCGGTTGGCTGGTTTCGATTTGATCAGATTCAGCTGGGCATTCAGTCGGATTTGCTGGGCAGCCGCCTCGGGCAACAGGCCCGAGCGCGCCAGCGGGTTCGAGGTCGCCAGCACATCGTCCCAGGCCTTCTCGGCCATTTCGGCTTCGACCTTCATCTTCAGTACGCCCGGATTCTTCGGGTCGTTTTCCGCCAGTCCCTTCAGCAACGACAGCGCTTCGTTGGCGCGGCCGTCGGCCAGCAGCATGTAGGCTTTCGAGGCGTCGCGCATGTGCGCCGATTTCCCGCCGCCCTCGCCGCGAATCCGGTCCAGGTAGGGCACCGCGGCGCCGGAATTGCCGCCCTCGTAGGCTGCCCAGGCCGCCAGCGCCGCGGCCAGATCGCGGGTGTCATCGTGCTGCATGCCGGCGCGTGCCTTTTCCTCGGCATCACGAAACCGCCCCGAAAAAAGCAGCTCCAGGCTCGCAAAAACGGCATCGCGCGCTTTTGGCGCGCTCCTGTTCGGCGTGGCACTTTTTCAGTTGGCGTGGCAGCCCGTACGGCGCCACCGCCAGCCGGATCAGCCCAATAGGCCAGCGCAAAACCGGCCAGGCCAGAATCACAAACATCATCACCGACATCTCGACGCGGAACGGCGGCGCCACCATCACCACATAACCGCTGCCGTGACGGCCGGCCAGCGCGACAGCCACGGCAAAAGCCGCCATGCCCAGCAGCCACAACACCCAGCGAATCGGACGGCTGATCATCGGCTACTTTCCACTGCGTTCACGCGCTGCCCGCGCGGCGCGAACGGCATTGAGGCTGGACGTGATATCGGGGGTGGAAATCGACAGCGGGTTGTCGGCCAGCTGCTTCAGCATGGTCAGCGCGTTGACGTTGACGCGTGCCTTGGGGTCGAAGTAACGGGTGAGCATCTCGCGCGCCAGCTTGATGTCTTCCTTGTAATTGACTTCATCGCGCGCAATCAGCGCGGTACGCGCAGACAGCAGCCGCAGCTTCAGGTTCTCGCGCAGGAAGTAGCCCTGCTGCGGCGACAACAACGCCGGATCGCTGCTGTCCAGTTCACGGATGCGGATCAGCTGCTTCATTTCATGCCACAGGTCCTTGCCGAAGCGGAGCGCAATATTGTCATTGGCATCGACACTCTTCTCGTCGCGGGCGCTGGCGACCATTTTGTCCGGTACTGCCAGCGGCAGCGTGGGCGCCAGGCTCATCAGGTTGTCCAGCTTGACGCTGACACCCTGGGTATCGACCATCGGCAGCGCCTTCAGGCGCTCCATGTCCTGGGTGATGGCGCGGCGCAGCTGCACCACCTGCAATTTGTCGGCGCGCCCCAGCCGCTGGTCGGCGGCCTGCAGGGCGATCAGCGCGGCGCGCACGTTGCCGGCCAGGGTCAGCTCGCGGCTGGCGATATTGAGCGTCTGCTCGATTTCCGCCAGCAGCCACTCGTCCGGCGCGCGCGCCAGTTCGCGGTACATCTCTTCCATCGCCACCCGCTGCCCCTGGAATTCGGCCAGCTTGCCTTCCAGCTGCGCCACGCGGTTCTGCGAATCGCGCACATCACGCGCCAGCACCTCCACCTGGGTCGCGGTCTGTTTCTGTGCGGTCGACTGTTCGGCCAGCCTGATGCCGAGACTCTGCGTCAGGGTCTGCTCGGTTTCGCGGCTTGGCAGCAAGCTCCATAATGCCAAGGCCAAGGCCGACCACGGCGACCACCAGCGCGGCCAGATGCAGGCTGCCACGCAGCCCAGCCGTTGCCCGGGAACACGGGGGAGGGATCGGGTTTGAACTCGTCCATGATATCAGGACGCCTCGGCATTGATGCGCGGTTTCAATTTCACCAACGCCAGGAACGAGCCTGTTTCGGCGGACATCGGCGCCTCCGCGACACGGGCGAACCCGCGCGACTTTGCCGCGGCAGCTACCCGCCCATGCGGAACCAGCAGCCAGGAAGACTTGAGCGCCGTCTCGTGGCCCGTAAATGACTTCAGCAGACTATCCAACGTTTCCACACTCAGCGCCATCACGGCGAATCGGGTTTTCATCAACTTGACCAGCGATTCGATTTGCGCACGCGGCGGAATCAAATCGTTTCTTTGATAGCACTCCAGCGGCACCACCGTGGCGCCGCGTTCCGACAGTCTCTTCCAGCAGGTTGCGCCCGCCAGCGAGGCTATGACCCCGCATCAGGATGATAGTTTGCCCCTGCACCTGCTGCAATTGCGGCAGCGCCAGCAGGCCCTCGCTGTCGATATTCTGTTGCGGTGACACAACACGTTCGATTCCGGCATCGCGCAAAGCCGTCGCGGTCGCGTGACCGATTGACATGATCAGGGTGCCTTTGGCCAGCGCGCCGTGTGCACGCAGGCAGGGCAGGCCGTGCTCGACCGCATTGACGCTGACGAAAATGGCTGCGTACGCCTTGGTCAGGACGCCGAGATCGATCATGCATGCCAGTGGCGTTATCTCCAGCACCGGCATCTCGATCGCCGACGCACCGGCACTGCGCAGCGCTTTTGCGGTTGATTCGCCCTGCTGTCGCGGGCGTGTCACCACGATTGTCATGCCCGACAAGGGCAACGCATCAGGCATTGCGCGACAAGCTGGCAAGAATCTTGTCGGCGCCGGCAGCGAGCAAGCCTTGCGGCCAGTGCCAGTGCCGAGTCGCTCGGCGTCCGCCGGATCGCCCGAAATCGCATCGCGAATCATCCGATGGCCGGCAGAAACTGGGCGGGGTCGAGAATGGCGCGGATACGCGAGCTGAAGCCTAGACGTTTCAATCCCGCCGCCGCCAGGATGATCGCATCGTAGTTACCGGCATCGAGTTTGGCGAGTCGCGTATTGACATTGCCGCGCAACGCTTCGATCTTCAGATCCGGACGCAAAGTCCGCAACTGGCTCTCGCGCCGCAAACTCGACGTGCCGACCACGGCGCCCTGCGGCAATTCGTCGATCGCGGCGAAGCGATTCGATACCAGGGCATCGTGCACATCTTCACGTTCGCCCACAATCACCGCCGCAAATCCGGCGGGCAAGGTCATGGGCACATCCTTCATCGAATGCACCGCGAGGTCCGCGCGCCCTTCTTCCATCGCCACTTCGAGTTCCTTGATGAACAGGCCCTTGCCGCCAATCTGCGCAAGCGGCTTGTCGAGGATCTGGTCGCCCTTGGTGGTCATGCCAATGATCTCGACGTTTGCACCGGGGTAGAGCTGCCGCAGTTTCGCTGCGGTCCATTCGCTTTGCACCATCGCAAGACGGCTTTCACGCGAAGCAATCCGAAGGCGGGTTGGGGGGCTGATCTGTGGAGAGCCGGCAGTAGAAGCGGTGGCAGACATGCTTGCGGAACCTAAGTTAAACACTAGCACCGGTGCGGCTTCCAGACCATTTTTGCCTGAAAAACCGCACCAGTGCTGGGGTTTTATTGTTTTTTCGAGGAATAGCGTTAAAAATTTTAACACGGCACCCGACGGGCTGCTTTTTGCCGGTTGGGAGCGGAGTTGATACCCGTCAATTTTTGTGCGCTGCGGTAGAATGGAAATGA